>NZ_JAJNOS010000016.1:0-91374 GCF_021044725.1 Clostridium sp. NSJ-145 | reverse complement strand
ACCTCCTATTTGTCGTGTCAAAAAACTTGTTCATTTAGAAATAATTTCATATAAATATATGAATAAAAAATAAAAAGACCGTCTACTGAAATGATTTTAAAAATCATTTCAGAGACAGCCCCTTTTATTTTATAACAGTCTATAAATTGAATAGAAATATAATTATTAATTTTATTATTTTACTTTTAGTTATTAGCTTGAAAAGAATAATCACCTATTGCTATTTGTTTATACTTGAATATACTGAATCTAGTTTTTCCCAAGTAAGAGGACCAACTAATCCATCTGGAATAAGTGAAAATTGACTTTGAAAAGCTATAACTGCAGCTGTAGTTAGAGGTCCAAATATTCCATCTACACTTACGGAAGGAATAGATGGATAAGTTTTGGAGATTGTAGATAGCCAGGTTTGAATTGTTTTAACATTTTCTCCTCTAGCGCCTTCTCCAATTACGTATCCAGGATAAGGAGTAGGAGTAGTAGGGATTAAATATGGTTCGACTGTTTTGTAAATTTCATAAAGCTTTCTCCAAGTAGCTTTTCCTACTATTCCATCAATATCTAAGCCAAATGTTTTTTGAAAAGCTTCAACAGCATTTTTTGTACCATTACCAAAAATACCATCAATTTTAAGTGGTGGGATAGTATCGTAAAATAAACCAATAGAGTTTAGGAAGTATTGAAGAATTTTAACTCCATCACCTTTTGAACCGACCTTTAGTATATAAGATGGAGGAGTAGGTTCGATAGGTAGTTTTTCACCTTCTGAATCTAATTCTGCAAGGTTTTTTACACCTACATAAATTTGAGAGATTTTATACCAGGTACCTTTGCCTACGATTCCGTCTTGTGTCAAATTGAATATCTTTTGGAATGTCTTAACTGCCTTCTCTGTTGTATCGTTAAAATATCCATCAGTAGGGGATATAGGGATAGCAGGATAATTCTTTGCAATTCTATTTAATTGTGTTTGTATAGTCTTTACAGAGTCACCACTACTTCCAAGTTTTAAAGCTGTTCCAGGATAAGAACCATCAACTGCATCTACTACAGGAGCATTTCTAAGTTCAATATTATTACCATAATAGTAAGTTAATATTTTAAAAGGATAATATCCAGAGTTAGCTAAAGAAACAGTTCCCCATTGTGAAAGTCCATTACAGGTTACAGTAGTACCGTTACAATATTGTGCAAGAAGAGGTTCTAAAAAATCCGTTCTACTTATATAATCATCAAAAATATCATCTACAATTTTGCTAATATTATCAAAGATATCTCGACCATTAACAAAATAATGATCATAAGCTGTAGAATTAGTAATATCAAAGTTATAACCTCGACTCCTGTACCATTCAGTATATATACGATTTAGTGTAAAGGAAATTTGAGCATATATATTTGAACGTATTGCATTTTCAGGCCAAGTTGGATATATTTCGCTTGAAGCAACATTTTTAATGTAACTAGTAAATGGAACAGTTACATTAGAAGCATTTGATGATGGTGTTCCTAAATGTACAGTAATATTAGCAGGAATAACAGGTTTTTTTAGCAAAAAAGAAGTAGATTTGTTATTAGTATCAGAAACTTTAGAAGAAATATTAGAATTTTCCTCGGAATCAGGAAATTCATTTTCTTTTACTAAACCATGAGGTGGTATATCTACTATATCAAATTCATTTATTGATTTGCCTTTTGGAAGCATTGATACTGGTTGAATTGAAGTAACATCAGCAAAAATCTCAATGTTTTTGATTAAAACATTTCTAAATGTATCACTTACTATATACGCATCATAAGTTGTATATGGTATTACATTTGGATTAGGCTTCACTGAAAGTTCTTTATCCAATGTATACAAATCTATTATTTCGCTTTTACCACTATCATCAACTGAAAGTAAACCTTCGAAAACTGGAATACCAGAAATAGAATCAATAATTAAAATTGTTGCATTTTTTACTGGATATGCTTCTTGACCAAAAAATAATTGAAATTGTAATTTTCCAATTGCCATAAATATCTCCTTAAAATCTATCACAATATTTATTTTATTTAATTAAATTAATTTGGTGTATTACATTTAATAAATGATTTTATAGTAGATGTTGATAAAATAAATATATGGTGCTACCATAAATAATTGATAGTGAAAATTAATTTTAAAATAATGTGAGGTAAACAAATGAAAATAAGAGTTCCAGATTACTTTAATGATTTTAAATGTATAGCGTCAGAATGTGAAGACACTTGTTGCGCAGGATGGGGAATAGTTATTGATGAAGAAAGCTATAACAATTATATGAGTGTAGAAGGTGAATTTGGTGAAAGGTTAAGAAGTGAAATAGTAACTGAAGGAAGCGAAAATATATTTGTATTAAAAGGTGATAATTGTCCATTCCTAACGGAAAATAAAATGTGTGATATATATACTAATCTTGGAGAGGATAGTCTTTGTTATACTTGTAGACAATATCCAAGAGTTATGGAGGAGTTTGGAAGTTTAAGAGAAGTATGTTTATCTTTATCATGTCCTGAGGCTTGTAGAATTATTTTAAGAAGTGATAAAAAAGTAACTTTTACTCTTACAGAAAATGATGAAGAAGTTACAGGATATAATGATATCAATGCTATGCTATATATAAATCTTATGCAAAGTAGAAATATAGTTTTTAAGATTTTACAAAATAGAGATATTGATTTAAATAAAAGAATATCAATAGCTCTTAAGTTTACAAGTGAAATACAAGAGAAAATAGATTTAAATAATATTCAAGGGATAAAGGAAGTAATAGAAAAATATTCAGATAATAAATTTGTAGAAAGTATAGTTAATGATTTAGAATTATATAAAGGTAAAGAGAGTCTTAAGTATAATAATATAAATGAAATATTTAAAGTGTTTAAAGATTTAAAACATATAAATCCAAATGATCCATTAGGATTAGAGAATGCTTTAAGATATTTCTGGCAAAGTGAAGAAGATGAAGATATTTATTTAAGAAAGCATAGAGAGTTTAATAAATATTTTAATGATAAAATATTTAAGTTTGAAAATATATTGGTGTATTTTGTGTTTAGATATTTTATGAAAGCTGTTTTTGATTATGATGTATCAGCAAAAATAAAAACTGCAATAGTAAGTTATATTATGATAAAAGAATTATATTTAATTAGATGGATTGAAGAGGGTGGAAAACTTTCAGAAGAAGACCTAGTAGATATAGCCCATACTTATTCTAAAGATATTGAACATCTAGAAGAAAACATAGAAACATTAGCAGAGGTTTTTGAAACTAACAATGTTTTTGATGTTAATAATATTATTGTTACATTAATGAATTAAATTTGAAGAAGCTTTTTAAGAAAATTGTTAATAATAAAGTGTTAATTTAATTATTAAATTATTAATAAAATAGAATAATATTTTGAAAGTATCTATTGTTATAATAGGTACTTTTGTTATTTTGTTAAGTAATTATATTTAGGAATAAATATTTGTTATTATTATGTGCTATTGAGTATAAATATAATAAAACATAAAATGAAATTTGATAAATCAATTGAATTATATTGTTTACAATATTGATTTTATTAGTATATTGCAAGAAAAATAAATAAATTTGTAGAAAATTTAATAAAAGTGTTGATAAATTGTTAATCATATAGTAATATAATAACATATTCGCAATAATTTTATAAAAAATAACAAGGGGGATAAAAAATGGAACAAAGAAAAGAAGAAATATTAAAGACAGAAGAACCGAAAAAAGTTTCATTCATTGAAAAAATTGGTAAAAAGATACCGGATCCAGTAATAATATTCGCAATTTTTTATGTTGTTGTATTAGCTGCATCTTTCTTATTAGGTGGAAAAACGTTTGAAACTATGGCTGGGGATGGTAGTTATACTACCAATACAATTTTAAACATGTTAGAGCCTGAAAATGTTCAATGGATTTTCTCAAATGCTTTACTTAACAACTGGTTAGCATACGGTGGAGGAGTATTAGGTACAATACTAGTAGTTATGCTAGGAGTTGGTCTTGCAGAAGAATCAGGACTATTATCTACATTAATTAAAAAAGTAGGATTAAAAGTTTCAGATAAAATGCTTCCTATAGTTTTAGTTTTCTTAGGAATCATGAGTAGTATAGCTACAGATGCTGGTTATGTTATATTAATACCACTAGCAGGTTTATTATATGCAGGGTTAAAGAAAAACCCACTTATAGGTATGGCTGCTGCATTCGCAGGGGTTTCAGCTGGGTTCAGTGCTAACTTAATACCAGCTACACCAATTGATATAATCATTGGTAACAATGCTAAGATATTTGCAGAAGGACAAGGTGTTCCTTTCGTTAATGCTGCTGGACAAGCTTTAAATCCAGCTACAATGCACTATTACTTCGTAGTTGCTTCAACATTCTTACTTGCTGCTATTGGTGCTTTCGTTACTATAAAAATAGTTAAGCCAAGACTTGAAAAAGAAAGCTACATAATTCCAGAAGATATGAATTTAGATGACTTTACAGTTAAAAAAGAAGAAAATAAAGCTCTTAAATTTGCAGGTTTAGGTTTCTTAATAGCTGTATTATGTGTTGTAGGATTATACTTCGGACCTTTAAAGACATTTATTGCAGAAGATGGTTCAAAAGTAACTCCATTTATGGATAACATAATATTAATTATTACATTCTTATTCTTCTTACCAGGTGTTTTCTACGGTGCGAAGGTTGGTAAATTTAAGAATGCTAACGATGTAGTTAGAGGTATGTCTAAGCAAATGGGATCAATGGGATCAGTACTTGTTTTAACATTCTTCTCATATAACTTCCTAGCTTTATTAACAAAGAGTGGACTTGGAACTTATATTACTTACTTAGGTGGTAACCTACTTAAGGCAATGAACTTACAAAATGCTCCAATACTTTTAATAATTGGATTTATTATAATAACAGCAATAATCAACTTATTCGTTGGTGGATTAACTTCAAAATGGATGTTACTTGGACCAATATTCTTACCAATGTTATACCAAGTAAATTCAAACATGACACCAGAAGTAGTTGCTGCTGCTTACAGAGTTGCTGACTCATCAACTAATATAATAACACCATTAATGTCTTATGCTGGTATTATCTTAGTATTCATGAGAAAGTACAAGCCAGAATATACAATTGGTGATATGATTAGATTAATGATGCCTTACTCAGTAAGCTTCTTAGTAGGTTGGACAATCTTATTATTAGGATTCTTTGCATTCGGAATACCATTTGGATTCTAATATATAAATTATTAAAAACACTTTATAGTGAAAGCTATAAGGTGTTTTTTTATTAACTAAAAAATCATTGACTTAGAGTTAACTCCAAGTAATAAAATATAAACGTAAAGGGGGAAACGGAAAGATGAAAAAAGTATTTTATATGATGAGACATGGACAAACATTATTTAATTTAAGAAGAAAGATTCAAGGATGGTGTGATTCACCATTAACTGACTTTGGAATTGAACAAGCAAAGGCAGCTGGTGAGTATTTTAAGGAGATAGAACTAGATCATCTATATTGTTCAACAGCAGAAAGATGTTCAGATACATTAGAAATTGTAACAGATAATAGTATGCCATATACGCGTTTAAAAGGATTAAAAGAAATGAACTTTGGAACTTTTGAAGGAGAAAGTGAAGATTTAAATCCTGATAGGGAGACATTTGAAACTTTTTTTACTAAATATGGTGGCGAATCAAGAGATATGTGTAGAGAAAGAGTTGTGAAGACTTGTCATGAAATTATGGAGAAAGAAGATCATAAGATCGTTTTGGCAGTTTCTCATGCAGGTGCATGTCTTAGATTTTTAGAACATTGCTATGATCCAAGTAATTTACCTAGAAATGCTTTTTCTAACTGTGCAATATTTAAATATGAATATGAAGATGGGAAATTTACATTTGTAGAAGTTATTCAAAGAATTCCTGAAACAAAATAAAATTTAGGCATAGTTATAGATAACTTATAAGCATTAGACATCTGTTTCGATAAATAATAAAATTAATATGAAAAAGTAAGCTATAACTTTGAATGATAAGAAAAAAGTAGTAGTGAAGATATAACTTTGGGAGGATATTATGGAATATATTAAATTAGGTAATTCGGACTTAAATGTGTCACGAATCTGTCTTGGGTGTATGGGTTTTGGAGATTCAAATAAGGGAATTCATTCTTGGACCTTAGATGAAGAAAAATCTACAGAGATTATAAAAAAGGCTCTTGATGAAGG
Source organism: Clostridium sp. NSJ-145 (assembly GCF_021044725.1). NCBI lineage: Bacteria > Bacillati > Bacillota > Clostridia > Eubacteriales > Clostridiaceae > Clostridium > Clostridium sp. NSJ-145. The sequence continues at coordinate 85,093 of NZ_JAJNOS010000016.1, read as the reverse complement.
AATTAATTTTTTTGATACTGCTATAGCTTATCAAAATGGTACAAGTGAAAAGTACCTTGGACGAGCTTTAAAAAAGCTAGCTAAACGTGAAGATGTTGTAATAGCTACAAAATTTCTTCCAAGAACTCAAAAGGAAATAGATAGTAATGTTACTGTTAAAGAACATATTAATAACATGTTAAATCAAAGTCTAAGTAATCTTGAAACAGATTATATTGATTTATATATTTGTCATATGTGGGATTATACTGCACCTATAGAAGAAACTATGGAAGCATTAAATGAGCAAATAGAACAAGGTAAAATACGTTATATTGGTATCTCTAACTGTTTTGCATGGCAATTAGAAAAGGCAAATTCTATTGCGGAGAAAAATGGATGGAGTAAATTTATTTCTATTCAAAATCATTATAATTTATTATTTAGAGAGGAAGAGCGTGAAATGGTTCCTTGCTGTAAAGATGGGAATATAGCGATGACTCCATATAGTCCTCTTGCTTCAGGTAGATTAGTTAGAGATTGGTCAGAAACTACAAAGCGTTTAGAAGAAGATTCATTTGCTAAAAGTAAATATGATTTAACGGCTAATCAAGATAGAATTATCGTTGAGCGTGTTGCTGAAATAGCTGAAAAAAGAGGTATGACAAGAATTCAAGTAGCTTTAGGTTGGTTATTATCAAAGACTTCAGCACCTGTAGTTGGAGCAACAAAAATCTCTCATATTGAAGATGCAGTAAAAGCTATTCCTATAAGATTAACAGAAGAGGAAATAGAATACTTAGAAGAGCCATACATTCCTCATAAATTAGTTGGTGTTATGGCGCAAAATAATAAATAGTTATTTTAGGTACACTAATACAAAGAAATGCCTTCCATAGAATTATTATATCTATGGAAGGCATATTTATGTTTAAATAAGGTGAAGACATCACTATAACTTATTTAATATTTATAACTAGGATGAGTATAATTTATGCTTTATGGTTAGACATTATATTTTTTACTTCATCTATAAATTCTGGTTTTATTAATTCTAACATTCTTGGAATAAAGCTCATCATATACTCTTTATTAAAAGACCCATCATTCTGCTTAGCAAAGCTTTCACTTAATAATTCTTTTGCTTTCTCTTGATTTTCTGATGATACTCTTTCCATTATAAAGTTAAAAAATCTTTCTTGTCCATTATTCATTGTACTTATCTCCTTAAATTATATTTTAATGATATTTTTATTAAGTAGATTATATTATATACATAATATTTAAATTAAACAACTTATATAGGGTTTTATAAGTAAGAGCATAGGCATAAATGATATTGACAGTAGTAGACATTTATAGAACTTTAATCAACCAAATCTATGGTCTTGATTTTCTTTACCATTGAACTATAAAACAATAATTGTGATACAATGGTTTAAAAGATTGAACTAATAGAAAAATATTATAAAGAATTGAAGAGAGTTATCATAATTAAAAATCAGATAAAAATAAAATGGTAAAGACACTTCAGTGGGTTAGAGATATGGCATACAAAGAAGGTTGTATAAACGTTTTAGCAAATCATGATCCAGATATAAAACCACAGATAATTGAGCTATAGGAGATGTTTTATGAAAGAGTGTAAATTTCAAAAAAGCTTAAATATTATAACAAGAGAATTTAAAGAGTGTAAAAAAGTTCTTTTAGCTATCGGGGATGATACAAGGCAAGCTATTATCATTGCTCTTTTAGAAAGTGATTGCAATGGTATTCGTGTAGGAGAAATCACAAAGAAAACACATTTATCAAGACCAGCAGTATCACATCATTTAAAAATATTAAAAGAATCAGGGATTATTAATATGCGTAGAGAAGGAACAAAAAATTATTATTATATGGATGCAAATAAAAGACAATGGGAAAAAGTATCATCTTTAGTTAATCATATTTATGATGTGGTAAAAGAATTTGAACCGATTGATAAAAGACAGGTTGATGAGTAATGATTTGGATAAATACATTTAAATAGAAAGTTGAGGAGATTGATATTATGGAAATTTTTGAAGCAATGAAAAAAAGACATTCAGTACGTAGCTATACTTCAGAAAAAATTGATACTAATGTAGCAAAGGAACTTAAATTATATATTGATGAATGCAATAAAGAAAGTGGGATGAATATTCAGCTATGCTTAAATGAACCAAATGCATTTAATAGCTTTATGGCACATTATGGTTCATTCAAAAATGTAAATAACTATATAGCTATAGTTGGGAAAAAAGGAAAAGACTTTGAGGAGAAATGTGGATACTGGGGAGAAAAAATTGTATTAAAAGCTACTCAGTTAGGACTTTCTACATGTTGGGTTGCTATGACTTATAGCAAAGGGAAAGCTAAATATAATATAGAAAAAGGGGAAAAACTTAGTTGCGTAATATCTTTAGGATATGGCGAAAGTGAAGGAGTACCACATAAAAACAAATCTATAGAATCACTTTGTACAGTAGATAGAGAAATGCCAGAATGGTTTAAGAACGGAATGGAAGCTGCATTGCTTGCTCCTACTGCTATGAACCAACAAAAATTTCATTTTACATTAGAGGGAAATACAGTAACGGCAAAGGCTGGTGTAGGATTTTATACTAAATTGGATTTAGGGATTGTAAAGTGCCATTTTGAAATTGCAGCAAAAGGTGAAGATTGGAAATGGAAAGATTAGGGGTATATAATTTATCATAAAAATAAAAAGGACAAAGACTAACAATAAATTTGCTAGACTTTGTTCTTTTTTTATAAATATACATAGCATAAATGTTTTTTAGGCATATATAATCATTAATTATAAGTATTAGACATGGAAGATTATTTTAGTTATTATATAATTAAGAAATATGATATAAGTTTAATTTAGATAAATGGAAAAGATATAAAGGGGATTACGATGATGGAACTAAGAGTTCTTAGATATTTTTTAACTGTTGCAAGTGAAGATAGTATAACAAATGCAGCTAATATTTTACATATAACCCAACCAACTTTAAGTAGGCAGTTGATGCAACTAGAGGAAGAGCTAGGTGTTCAATTATTCGTGCGTGGTAAAAAGGCTATAACGTTAACTGAAGCAGGGATGTTATTACGAAGTAGAGCAGAAGAGATTGTTGATTTAGCAAATAGGACTGAAAAAGAGTTCTTAAATCAGAAGAATTTTCTTTCAGGAGAAATATTTATTGGAGCTGGTGAAACAAGTGGAATGAAGGAGTTAGCAAGAATTATTAAAAGTTTTAATAAAGAATATCCTCAAGTTAAATATGATTTGCATAGTGGAAATGCTGATGATATTAAAGAGAAAATTGATAAAGGGTTAATTGATATTGGATTATTAACTGAACCTGTAGATATTGGTAAGTATGAGTTTGTAAGATTAAAGGAAAAAGATAATTGGGGAGTTGCTATGAGAAAAGATGATCCTCTTTCTAACAAGGAATACATTACGCCAGGAGATTTAAAGAATAAATCAATTGTATGTTCTAAAAGAATATCTATTCAAAATGAATTGGCTAATTGGTTTGGAAATGATTTCGAAAGTGGTAACATTATAGCTACATTCAATTTAATTAATAATGCCATAGCCATTGTAGAATCGAATATTGGATATGCTATATGTTTAGAAAGTCTTGTAAGTGATAGAAGTAATATTTGTTTTAAAAGCTTTTATCCAAGATTAGAAACAGGCTCAGTTTTGGTATGGAAAAAGAATCAAATTTTTTCAACAGCAACAAAAATGTTTATAGAAGAGATTAAAAAGGAGTTTAAATAAGGTTTATTATATAATTCATTTATAGGATATATAGTACAAATTAATATGGTGTTTTATTTATATAAAAAGTTCCTCTATGATTAACAAGATATTAACTAGAGGAACTTTTTGTTTTGTATTTAAGTTTTATATTAAATTAGAAATATATATTTCATATATAACTTTTTATTGTCTTTTAATTTTTAACACACCCATTACAACAGGTACTGCGATTAATGCAGAAGCAATAGCCTCTAATAGACCGTTTGAAGTAGCAACTCCAAATAATGTAGCTCCCACCACATTTGGTGAAATGTTAATTGCTTTTGCATACTCTTCTAAATATAGAATATAAGTTAATCCAAGTACTCCTACAGTATTAGTAAAAGTTGCTAAAATAGCAGAAATACCAATAGAAATTTTAGGCTTTTTTAAAGTTTTTACTAAGAATTTATAAACGTAGTAGGCTACTAATCCGATTAAAATTCTTGGTACTAAAGCTATTAATGGATTTAGAAATAAAAATGATGTGACATTTGGTGCTGTAAGAGCTTGATACATTGAAAATAAACCAAACATTAAACCTACAGAAGCTCCAACTATTGGACCTTCTAAAATTGCACCAATAATTACAGGTAAATGCATAATAGTTAGGCTGAATGCTGGCAATCTTATAAATCCAAGACCAGATACTCCTAGAAAAATAGAAATAGAAGAAAGCATAGCGATAATAACTAACTTTCTTATCTTAGTTTGAGATCTTCCCATCCCGCTTGTTTTTAACATTTTGACTCCTCCGTTCTTACTCCATAATGGATATAATTCGGCAAAAAAATAACATTTTGCTTAGTTCAGTTTCTTAAAAGAATACCGACTTTGATATTTTAACATGTCTATTTAATTAAGTAAATTAAATTATATTAAAATTAATACAATTTTATAGGAAATATAAGGGGAATAATTATTGGGTATAAAGTTTGAATTACTATACTAAAATCAACAAAAACTTGTTTGTAGGAGAGTAGTATAAAATATTGTAATAAGTAAGAGAGTGTTTCAAAAACTATATGAACTTAAAACAAACAATGATGTTTTATGAGATAAGTTATAAAAATTTGGTGAATAATAACTGAAAATAGCTTAATTTGATGAGTTAAAGTTAGTGTTAGAGGATTGAATTGTAAACATTTACCTATTAGAATTAATCTATAGACATATAAAAGGGATGAGGCATGAATGGTAAAACAAGAAGATATAGCAAGAATTTTAAATGTATCAAGAACAACTGTAGCAAGAGCATTAAATGGAAAAGGAAACATTAAACCGGAAACTAAGAAAAGAATACTCGATTTATGTGAAGAACTTGGATATGTTAAGAATCCTATTAGTACAAGCCTTGCTTTAAAAAATGAAAAGAATATTTATGCATTTATTATTAAAGGACGGAATAATTATTATACAGAAACTATTAAAAGGGGATTAAGAGCAGCATATAAAGATATGAGTATGTATAAGCTTAATTTATTTATTGTTGAGACTCATATAGATTTTCCAGAGGAGCAGGTAGAAAGAGTAAAAAAAGTAATAAGGCAAAAGCAAGTAGATGGAATAATAATTACGCCTCTTTTGAAGGAAAAGATAAAAAAAATAAAAATTGATAATCCTGATATTAGTTTTATAGCTTTAGATTTGCCTTTAGATAGGGGAACAATAAGTATTTATTCAAATTATAACAAGTTAGGTAGAATACTAGGAAATCTATTATTAAATTCCTTAGAAAAAGGTGATAAGGTTCTATTGATTGAAACAGATGATGACATGATTTCAGCTAAAGATAGTTTTGAGGGCGTATATCAGAAATTATTAGAAGAAAGAAAGAATGATATTATTGGTCCTATTTTTATAAGTGATTTAGAAAATAATATTCCAGAGGTTATAAATAAATATTTAACTAAAGATATTAAAGCAGTTTATGCTAGTAGATTTTTAGAAAGTATGATTGAATATATCTTTGAAAAAGAGGAGTATGAGTTAAAGATAGTGACAATTGGATTATCAGATAAGATAAAGAAATTTATTAAGGAAGGTAAGGTTAAGGCTTCCATAACACCAGATTATTTTGAAATGAGTCATACTGCAATAAATATGATGTTTGAGTGTATATATAGAGGAGTTAAACCAGAGAAAATTAAAAATGAACACGAATTTAAAATAATAGTAAAAGAAAATTTATAAAACTATAAGTTAAATGAAGCAATAATAGAAGTTTATTAGTAGAAAGTTGCATGAATAAAATGTTCGCGTGAAAATGTTCACGCGACTATTTATAGAAGTATGTTAGTAGGAATAAAGCTTATGAGTTTAAGTTGGATATTAATAAAATATTAATATATATATTTAAGTGTAGAGGGGAGAATTTATTATGAAAAAATTAAAGCTATTAACATCTTTATGTTTAGCTGCAACTTTAACTATTACTTCTTTAGCAGGATGTAGTTCAAGTAATTCGTCAACTGGAGAAGAATCAAATGATTCAAGTAATAGCACTGAGGCTAATACTGAGGTAACAGATATCACAGAGATAACTTGGTGGGCATTCCCTAATTTTGCAACTATCGATGATGAGGTTGGAAAATATGAAAAACAAATAATATCAGATTTCGAAGCTAAAAATCCAGACGTTAAAGTAAATTTGGAAATGATATCTTTCAATGGGGGAGGAGAAAAAATAACAGCAGCAATTGCATCAAATTCAGCACCAGATATACTTTATGATGCACCAGGAAGAATAATCGATTACGGAAGACAAGATGTTTTAGCTGACGTAGATGATATGATTAAGGCGCTTAATGGTGATGTATCAGAAGAAATTTTACAAGGATGTAGAGTTGATGACACATACTATATGTATCCATTTAATACAACAGCTTTTGTAATGGCTGCAAATAAGACAATGTTTGAAGAAGCTGGTTTATTAGATTTACTTCCATTAGAGAAAGAAGATAGACTTTGGACAATTGAAGAATTTGAAATTGCGCTTAGAGGTATAAAAGAAGCTAATCCAGATATAATTCCAGTTTCATTCTTTAGTAAGAGTACTGCTGGTGACCAAGGTACAAGAGCTTTCCTTGCTAATATTTTTGGAGGAAGCATTTTTAATGATGATTTAAGTGAATATACTTTAAATTCACCTGAAATGGTTGAAGCTTTAGAGTGGGTAAATAAGTGTATTGATGAAGGATTAATAGGAGCTGGATCTGAAGGATTAACTTCAAGTGATGCTATTGATTCATTTGTTCAAGGTAAATCAGCATTTACAATTCTTTATTCAACAGGTTTAAAGGCTAATAATGCAGAGTTAAAGCTTGGTGATTTTGAAGATGTATTATTACCAATACCTTCACCTGAAGGAGAGTTAGGATTAGAATTCTTAATTGGTGGTTATTGCGTATTTGATAATCAAGATGATGCTAAAATAGAAGCTTCTAAGAGATTTATTGATTTTGCTTGTAACGATGAAGAGTGGCAAGTTAAAAATATAAAAGCTACAGGAACTTTCTCAGTTAGAGATTCTGTAAAGGATTTATATGATGATGAAGAGATGAAGGCTGCTGAAGCATTTGGAAAATACTTAGCACCTTACTATAATACAGTACCAGGTTTCGCAGAAATGAGAACATTCTGGTTCCCATCACTTCAAGAAATAACATTAAAACAAACACCAATACAAGAAGCATTAGATAAATTAAATGAAAATGCAAATAGTACATTAAATAATAATTAATTAGTTGAGAAAAGGGAAGGGGTATAACCCCTTCCTAAAATATAAGGGGGGATTTATTAAATGGATATTAATACTTCTACAAATAAAGAGAAAGTAAAGATAAAATATAATAAGTTTAATAAATTGGCAGTGAAGGAATGGATAGCAGCGTACATATTTTTGCTACCAGCTTTGGCTTTTTTCGTAATATTTGTTGTTATTCCTATGGGAGAAGGAATAATAATGAGTTTTATGAATTACACATTAAGAAAAAAAGAATGGATTGGGCTTGGAAATTATATAAAGATATTTAATGACCCAGTTTTTAAGAAATCATTAGTAAATACATTAGTTTTAGTATTAGGAAATGTACCATGTGTTTTAATATTCTCACTTTTTGTTGCTACAACAGTATACAAGAGGTCTTCTAAAATGAGGTCATTTTTTAGATCAGTGTTTTATCTTCCAGCTATAGCTTCAGTAGTTAGTATTACCGTTGTATGGGGATGGATTTTACATCCTAATTATGGAATATTAAATTATATAATCGAACAATTCGGAGGAACTCCACAGTTATGGCTTTCTAATCCTACTATAGCAAAATGGGCAATTCTTATTATTCTTGTAACTTTATCTGTTGGACAACCTATAGTTCTTTATATGGCTTCTTTAGGTAATATCCCAAAAGATTACTTAGAGGCAGCAGAGATAGATGGAGCCAATTCAAGACAAGTCTTTTGGAATATTACTTGGCCAATGTTAAAGCCAACAAGTCTATATATATTTATTATTACAACAATTAACTCATTCCAATGTTTCTCATTAATCCAGTTATTAACAGCTGGAGGACCAAACTATTCAACAACAACAATTATGTATCAAGTATATGAAAAATCATTTACATTAGGTCAATTTGGTTTGGCATCTTCAATGGGAATGGTTCTAGCAGTTATAGTAATTTTAATATCAATTATACAATACAAATTCTTAGGATCAGGAATTGATTATTAGGAGGATTTTATATGTTAATGAATAAAAAGAAAAAAAAGAAAACCGAAGAGCTTTATGATACAAGAACTAAGTGGACCCCAGGGAATATTGCATCATTTATAATATTATGCATGCTAACGATTATATTTATTTTCCCATTTTATTGGATAATAACAGGTTCATTTAAAGATCAAGCTGCTACTATTGCAGTACCACCACAGTGGTTTCCAACAGATTTTACGCTTAAGAATTGGATTTCCTTAGCAAAGCAGCCATTAGTGAGATGGACATTTAACAGCTTTTTTATAGCTATTTCTACTACGGTGTTAGTTTGTGTTACATCAACATTAGCTGGATATGTTTTGGCTAAAAAGAGATTTCCAGGAAGACATCTTATATTCTGGGCTTTAATTGCGGCTATGGCTCTACCTAAGCAAGTAATTATGGTACCATTATTTAATTTATTGACAAAGCTGGATTTGATTAATACGTATAGAGGATTAATTCTTCCAGCAGTAGGATGGCCATTTGGTATTTTTCTTATGAAACAATTTAGTGAAACAATTCCTTCAGAACTTATAGAAGCCTCAAGAATAGATGGATGTACTCAATTAGGAACATTTAGGAATGTAGTAATTCCTATAGTTAAACCTGGAATTGGAGCACTTGCAATATTTACTTTCATAACATCATGGAACGATTATTTCATGCAATTAATTTTAATAAGAAGTACAGATATGCAAACGCTTCCTTTAGGTATAGCGTTGATGCAGGCTGAGTTTACTACAAATTATGGTTTGATGATGGCTGGTGCAGCAATAGCATCAATTCCAATGATAATAATATTCTTAATATGCCAAAAATCATTTACACAAGGTATTACAGTTGGTGCTGTAAAAGGATAAGTAGAGAAAAAAGTTTATAGTAGAAATTCTAAGTATTTTAAAAATAGGAATTAATCTAGAATATAAGATTTGGTTAAAAAATCGATTTAAGGAGATTGCTTATAATGAATAAGTTTGATATTAAGGATTTTAAAGGTGTAATACCAGCAGTTTTAACTGTATTTGATAAAGATGAAAATATTGATGAATTAGGTATGAGACAATTAGTTTCATATTTAATAGATAAAGGTGTTGATGGCTTATATTTAACAGGCTCTACAGGTGAAGGTTTCACAATGAGTAGTGAAGAGAGAAAAAGAGTTGTAGAAATTGTTATGGATGAAACAAAAGGAAGAGTACCTGTTGTAGTTCATGTAGGTGCAATTGGTACAAAGCTTTCAATAGATTTAGCTAAACATGCAGAAGAAGTAGGAGCAACTGGAATATCAAGTGTTCCTCCTTTTTATTGGAAGTTTAATGAAAATCAAATAGTAAAATATTATGAAGATATAGCTAATTCATGTAGTTTACCAATGATAGTTTACAATGTACCATTAGTAGGACTTTTAGGTATGAATGTAATAAAATGTTTAGCGCAAATTGAAAATGTTAAAGGCATTAAATATACAGCATTAAGCCATTATGAAATAACTCAAATAAAAGATGAGATTGGGGAAGATTTCCTAGTCTATTCCGGTTGTGATGAAATGTCTATGTCAGGGTTATTAGCAGGTGCTGATGGGATTATAGGATCTTTTTACAATATAATGCCAGAGTTATTTATAAATATATATAATTCTATAAAAGAAAATAATATTGAGAGAGCACAGCTTTTACAACGTCAAGCTGTTGAGATAATTATGTATTCACTTAAATTACCATCTTTTTATGCAGGTATGAAAGCTGTATTAAGATGGAGAGGAATAAATGCAGGTTATTGTCGTAGACCTTTTGAAAATTTAACAGAAGAAGCAGAAAATGAATTTAAAGAAGGTTATATAAAGCTTAGAGATACGTATAAGATTACAGGGGTAGAATTTTTAGATGAGCTTTAGAGCTAAATTGAGGTTTATTTTTAGTAGGAGGGGAAAATGCCTATAGTAGATATGCCTTTAGAAAGGTTAAGAGAATATAAAGGGACTAATACTTTACCAAGTGATTTTAGTGAGTTTTGGAATGAGCGTATTAATGAAGTTAAAAATCATCCATTAAAGTATAAAATAACAGAAAGTGAAATAAGAGGTTTTGAGGGATGTGAGTTTTTAGACTTATGGTTTAAAGGTATCGATGGGGGGAAGGTGTATGCAAAATACATTAGACCTAAAACTGATGAAGATGTACCGTTGATTTTGCAGTTTCATGGGTATCCAGGTGCAAGCAGAGGGTGGTTTGAACAATTATCTTTTGTTGGAATGGGCTGTGCTATTATTGCGATGGACTGTCCTGGACAAGGAGGAAATGGAGATAGCTATACTAATATGAAAGGTACTACAGTTAGTGGCCATATTGTAGCCGGATTAGATGGAGATATCTGTAACATGTATTATGTAAAGTTATTTCAAAATGCATCTATATTATGTAGAATTGTCAAAGAGCTTAATGGAATAGACAAAGAAAGGATATATGCAAATGGAGCTAGTCAGGGTGCAGGAATTGCTTTAGTTTGTGCAGCACTTAATCCAATAATAAAGAAATGTGCGGCACTTTATCCTTTTTTATCTGATTATAAGAGAGTCTGGGATATGGATTTAGACATGATAGCTTATGAAGGATTAAGGTATTATTCTAGATGGTTTAATCCAATGAATGATAAAGAAGATGAAATGTTTACGAAGCTAGGATATATAGATGTGCATAATTTTGCAGATATGATTAATTGTGAAGTTCTATTTGGTACAGGATTAATGGATAATGTATGTCCACCATCTACACAATTTGCTATCTATAATAATATAGGTTCAAAAAAGAAACATATAATATTTCCTGATTATACTCATGAAGAAATAGGCGAATTTGATGATATGTTAATAGATTTTTTCTTAAAGGAGGATGATTAAATGCCTGCTTTAGATATGAATATGAAATATATGGAAAAGTATTTAGGACAGACTATAAAACCTAGAGACTTTGATTTATTCTGGAAAAAACAAAAAGATTTAGCCGATAATTTAGAGTTAGATTATAGGATAACTAATAAGAATTTCAATAATAACAATGGAAATTATTATGAAATAAACTTTAGAGGTATTGATGGTGCAAATATTTATGCTAAGTATATAAGACCTAATACAGAGGAAAAAGTACCTACTGTATTAGAGTTTCATGATTATAAGAAAGCAAGCAGAAGCTGGCATCATCTTACTAGATATATAGGAGTTAATTATTCAGTAGTAGCTATGGATTGTAGAGGTCAAGGTGGAAAAAGCGAAGATTTAGGAAATATAAAAGGGTCTACTGTATGTGGACATTTAATTAATGGATTAGATGACGTAAAAGAAAATATGTATTATTGCAAAGTTTATTTAGATGCTTATATATTATCAAGGATAGTGGAAGAGTTAGAATCAACTGATAAAAGTATGATGATAGCATTTGGAAAAGGACAAGGTGCTGCTATAGCTTTAGTTGTAAGTAGTTTGAATAAAAATATAAAGAAATGCTCTATGCAGTATCCTTTTTTATGTGATTTTAAGAGAGTATATGATATGGATTTAGATGTGGATGCTTATGAGGGACTTAGATACTATTTTAGATGGTTTGACCCTATGCACCTAAGGGAAAAAGAAGTATTTGAAAAGTTAGGATATATCGATATTGTGAATTTTGCAAATAAATTGAATTGTGAAATACTAATGGGAACAGCTTTGTTAGATACAATCTGTCCTCCAAGTACACAATATGCTGTATATAATAATTTAAACTGCGATAAAAAGCATATTATATTTCCTAAATATGATCACGAATTAAATAACTTCTTTGAAAATGAAAACTTAAAGTTTATGAGATTTCTATAAGAGAATATAAGAGAGTTTTAAAATGCTATGGATGGAGGGAGTATTATGGGAAAGGAAGAAATATTAAATATATTGAGAGGTGGATTAATAGTATCATGCCAAGCATTACCTGGTGAGCCATTATACTTAGAGAATGATACTATTATGCCGTTGATGGCAAGAGCAGCAAAACAAGCAGGAGCTTGTGCTATAAGAACTAATGGAGTGAGAGATGTTATTGCGATAAAAGAAGAAACAAATTTACCGGTGATAGGATTAATAAAGAAGTCTTATGATGGGTATGAACAATATATAACCTTTACTATGGATGAAGTAGACCAGCTTGTTGAAGCAGGAGCGGATATAATAGCACTTGACTGTACATTAAGAAAGAGAAAAGATGGCAGAACAGTAGCGGAATTTATAAAAGCTATAAAAGAAAAATATCCTCGAGTATTGTTAATGGCGGATATATCAAACTTAGAAGAAGGTATTAATGCTTGGAAAGCGGGAGTAGATATGGTTGGAACTACTTTAAGTGGATATACAAGCTATACTACTAAGCTTGATGGACCAGATTATGAGTTAGTAGAAAATCTTGTGAATTCTATAAAAATTCCTGTAATTGCAGAAGGAAGAATTCATTATCCAGAACAAGCTAAGAAAATGCTTGAATTAGGAGCTACATCAGTAGTTGTTGGTGGAGCTATTACTAGACCTTTAGAAATAACAAATAGATTTATAAAAGCTATAAGTTAGAAGGTGAAAAATATGTATTTGGGAATAGATATAGGTGGAACTGCTGTTAAGATTGGAATGGTAACAGAAGAAGGGAAAATACTCTTAAGTAATAGTTATGATGTAGCTTTTGATAGTTATGAAACTCCAATATTTGATACAGTAAAAAAGTCTATAGAAATATTTATAAGAGAAAATTATATTGATATGAAGTCTATAGAAGGCATAGGAGTCTCTGCAACTGGACAAGTTAATAGTAATACAGGTACCATAATTGGTGTAGGGGGAAATATAAAAAACTGGTGTGGGACAGAGATAAAAAAAGAGTTAGAAGAGATATACAATATAAAGACAACTGTTGTAAATGATGCTAACTGTATGGTTATAGGTGAACAATGGGTAGGAAAAGGCAGAGGTTATAAAAATATTGTAGGAGTTACTATAGGTACAGGGGTTGGAGGAGGAATTATTGTAGACTCTAAGATACTTCTTGGCAGTATAGGAATTGCAGGTGAACTAGGTCATTTTTCTATAAATTCAGAAGGAAAAAAGTGTACTTGTGGAAATATAGGATGTTATGAACAATATGCTTCTACAACGGCTTTAATAAAAATAGTTAGAGATAAATTTGAAGAGTTAGATATTCTTTCATTTAAAAAAGAAGATTTAAATGGGAAGGTTATTTTTGAAGAAGTATCAAGAGGAAATAAAAAGCTTCAAGAAATATTAGATGAATGGATTATTAATATTGGAAAAGGATTAGTAAGTCTAGTTCATATATTTAATCCTGAAATTATTATAATTGGTGGAGGGGTTAGTAAACAAGAAGAATTTTTTATAAAACCTCTAAGGAAATATGTATTAGAAAATGTGATGAAGAGGTTTGGAGAAAATTTAAGATTAGAAGCTGCAGAACTAGGTAATAATGCAGGATTAGTAGGAGCTGTATACTATAATATTCAGCAATAAATGCATGTAAAGATTTATTATTTTTAAGAATATCATATATATTTAATATAAAGTAGAAAAGAAAATTTTATAGCTCATAGTTATAGACAAAGAGGAAAGTAGTTTATAATTATGGCTATATTTTTTATCTATTAATATTAAATATAAATTTTTATTACTGTTCATACGATATAAAATTTTTATAGTAAATGTAGGTTAGTTAAAGTAAAAATAGGAGCTTATTAATTACATGTATAATTCTTAGCTTTTTGATGTTAATTTTAAGAAATAAATAAATACGACTTTTTTTGAGAAAATACTGTCAAATTAGATAGATTGACAATAAATTGAAAAAATGATATAACATAAATTGTGATTAGCACTCAGCTAAGTAGAGTGCTAATAAAAATATCTTTACAGTAGAAGGGGAGATTTAAATTGGAAAAGAAGCAATTTAAAGCAGAATCAAAGAGATTATTAGATATTGTTATTAACTCTATTTATACACATAGAGAGATATTTTTAAGAGAGTTAATATCGAATGCAAGTGATGCTATTGATAAAATTTATTATAAAAGTTTAAGTGACAGTTCGCTTACATTTAATAAAGAAGATTATTTTATTAAAATAACACAAGATAAAGAAGCTAAGACATTAACAATATCTGATACAGGTATTGGTATGACAAAAGAAGACTTAGAAGAAAACTTAGGAACTATAGCAAAAAGTGGATCTCTTAAGTTTAAAGAAGAAAATGAAATAAAAGATGGGTATGATATAATTGGTCAATTCGGTGTAGGATTCTACTCAGCATTCTTAGTTGCAGATAAAGTTACTGTAATAACAAAAGCTTTTGGAAGTGATAAAGCTTATAAATGGGAATCAGAAGGCGTTGATGGATATTCAATAGAAGATGCTACAAAAGATTCATATGGTACAGATATAATATTACATCTTAAAGAAAACACTGAAGATGAAAATTTTGATGAATACTTAAATGAATATAGAATAAAATCATTAATCAAGAAGTATTCTGACTTTATAAGATATCCAATTAAGTTAGACGTAACTAAGTCAAAGCTTAAAGAAGGTTCAGAAAGTGATTATGAAGAGTATAAAGAAGAAGAAACTGTAAATAGTATGGTTCCAATCTGGAGAAGAAACAAATCTGAGCTTACAGACGAAGATTACAACAACTTCTATATGGAAAAAAGATTTGGTTTTGATAAACCATTAAAACATATCCATATAAGTGTTGATGGTATGGTAAGCTATAATTCAATTCTTTATATTCCAGAAAACTTACCATTTAACTATTACACTAAAGACTATGAAAAGGGCTTAGAGCTTTATTCAAATGGTGTATTAATAATGGAGAAATGTGGAGACCTTTTACCAGATTACTTTGGATTTGTTAAAGGTATTGTAGATTCACAAGATTTATCTCTTAATATCTCAAGAGAATTATTACAACATGATAGACAATTAAAGCGTATTGCTAAGAACATAAATAATAAAATTAAAAATGAATTAGAAAATATGCTTAAAAATGATAGAGAGTCTTATGATAAGTTCTATAAGACATTTGGAAGACAATTAAAATTTGGTGTTTATGAGGAATTCGGTGCTAATAAGGAAACTCTACAAGATTTAATAATGTTCTATTCTTCAAAAGAAAAGAAGATGGTTACTTTAGCTGAATACGTAGAAAGAATGCCAGAAGATCAAAAATACATCTACTATGCAGTTGGGGAATCAAATGAAAGAATTGAAAAGCTTCCACAAACTGAATTAGTTAAGGATAAAGGATATGAAATTCTTTACTTTACTGAAGAAGTCGATGAATTTGCTATAAAAATGCTTATGAACTATAAAGAAAAAGAATTTAAGTCAGTTTCAAGTGGTGATTTAGGTATAGAGGCAGATGAAAAAGATGAAGCTATAAGTGAAGAAAACAAAGATTTATTTGAATCAATGAGAGAAGCTTTAAATGGTAAGGTTAAATCAGTTAAAGTTTCTAAGAGATTAAAGAACCACCCTGTATGTTTATCATCAGAAGGGGAAATTTCAATTGAAATGGAAAAGGTTCTAAATTCAATGCCAAACAATGAAGGTGTAAAAGCAGATAAGGTTTTAGAAATAAATCCAAATCATGAAGTATTTAACTCACTAAAAGAAAGTTTTGAAAATGATAAAGACAAGTTTGCATTATACACAAATATTCTATACAACCAAGCTTTATTAGTAGAAGGCTTAAGCATAGAAGACCCAGTAGACTTTGCAAATAATATTTGTAAGTTAATGAAGTAATAGAAATTAAGTTTAAAAAAACATAGAATAGCCTGATAAGTAAATTTACTTATCAGGTTATTTTTTATTATTCAATATCTATCTACTACTCCAGATGCTACAAAATAGAAAGTTAGTATGTTATAATATATAAAAATATAAAGATAGAGGTAGTAATATGGAAGAGTTAAACATAGGTAAAAAAATTCAAGATTTTAGAAATGCAAGAAATACAAGTGTAAGAGAGTTATCAAAGAAATCAGGAATTACAGCCTCTATGTTAAGTCAGATAGAACGTGGTCTTGTAAATCCATCAATAAATACATTAAGGGCTATAGCTAATACTCTAGATGTTCCATTATTTTATTTTTTTAAGGAAGACCCAGAAAAAGAAGAGTTAGTTGTAAGAAAAAATAATAGGAAAACTATAGGATTTCCTAATCAAAGTGATGTAAGATATGATTTATTAGTTCCAAATACTTTAGGGTCAATAGAGTTTTGTATGATGGAAATTCCAAATAACAGTAAATCTGTAGAGAAAGCAGAAAGTCATAAAGGTGAAGAGGTAGCATATGTAATTGAAGGAAGAGTAGATATAATTGTAGCGGGTATAAGATATTCTTTAGATGAAGGAGATAGTATTCGTATTCCTCCAATGACAGATCATAAGTGGGAAAATATAGATACAAAACTTGCAAAAGTAATATTTGCAGTAACACCACCAAGCTTTTAATTTATTACAAGGTGTTAAGTATAGTTTAACTAGAAGTCGGTTAAAACTTGATAAATATTAAAAAAAGGGGCTGTTAAGCTCCTTTTTATTTTTTCTATAGTTGTTTAATAAAAAGCATTAACTGATGATAGATACTTAGGTTGATAAAGGTAAATAATCAGTTAAGGTTAAAAATGATAGTGTTAAGTATTAATTAATTTTTTTAGCGATATATATTTACAAAAAACATATTTACTGTTAATATTAACTTGAAATTGTTAAGTATAACTTAACAGAATTGTTGTTGCAACGACTTGTAGTACAATATTGGAAATTATAGTGGTGTTTACCGTTCATTTAATCTTAAGTAGGTGGATAAATGTTCTTACGGGAATACTTTAAATTTTAGTAGAAGAGGTAATGTAATGATTTTAGATAGAGCAATGTCAGATTGGATAAGAGAGTTCCCAATAATCAAGGATTTAATAGAATTAAAAGAAACAGTATTCATTAATCCAAACAAAATAGAAGCAGAAAAAGCAATTGAACAATGCAGATTTTCAATGGATGATATAGTAGACGTAGCAAAGCGTTGGGAAAGGTTTGCCCCGTACCTTGCTATAGCTTTTTCAGATACAAAAGCTTTAAATGGAATAATTGAATCTCCAATAGTAAAAATAAGTAATATGCATAAATACTTAAATGAAGAGTCAGGTGAAGAAATTCAAGGAGACATATATTTAAAATGCGATAGCAAATTACCAATATCAGGATCGATAAAGGCTAGGGGAGGAATTTATGAGGTTCTTCATTTTGCTGAGTCACTTGCTATAGAAAAAGGAATGTTAGAATTAGAGGATGATTACAGCATATTAGCAGAAGATAGATTTAAAGAATTATTTTCTAAGTACAGCATAGCTGTAGGATCAACTGGTAATTTAGGATTATCTATTGGAATTATGGCTGCAAAATTAGGATTTAAAGCTACAGTTCATATGTCTGCTGATGCAAAGAAATGGAAGAAAGATATGCTGAGAAGCAAAGGTGTTACTGTAGTTGAATATAAAGATGACTATAGTAAAGCTGTATCTGAAGGACGTAAACAAGCTGAAGCAGATGAATACTGTTATTTTGTAGATGATGAAAATTCTAAAACGCTATTTTTAGGATATTCGGTAGCAGCACTTCGTTTAAAGAAGCAATTTGAAGAGCTTGGAATAAAAGTAGACAAAGAACATCCGCTATTTGTATACTTGCCATGTGGAGTTGGAGGAGGACCTGGTGGGGTTGCTTTTGGTATTAAAGAAGTATTTGGAGATAATGCGCATTGCTTCTTTGCAGAGCCTACTCACTCACCATGCATGATATTAGGACTTTCCACAGGCTATCATGATAAGATATGTGTTCAAGATTTTAATATTGATAATAAAACTGATGCTGATGGGTTAGCAGTAGGAAGAGCATCAAGTTTTGTAGGAAACATTATGGAACCGTTTATTAGCGGTAGTTACACTATTACAGATGAAAGAATGTATAAATATTTATATAAGACAATAGATTTAGAAAATATTAGACTAGAGCCAAGTGCTTTAGCTGGTATGCTAGGTCCATATAATATTGAAATTTCACCTAAAGGTAAGGATTATATTAAAAAAGAAGGAATAAAAAACATGAAAAATGCAACACATATAGTTTGGGCAACAGGTGGAAATATGGTTCCAGAGGATATAATGGAAGAGTACTATAATAAAGGTAAGAATATAAAATAGAAATTTATTTATAAGCAGGTCAAAAAGAAATTTTTTGACTTGCTTTTATTTTATGTAGCGTTTAATTTTTTATAAAAAATATAGAAAATTATACTTTTTATGATAAAAAAGTGGTAAAATAGTTAGGGCTAAAGATTAGCTAAAGTTTTTTACAAAAGAGGGGGTCATAATATGACTGAAAACAACAATAAGAAGATTATGTGGTATAGTCTTGCGTTAATGGCATTCTCTGGAGTTTGGGGATTTGGTAACGTAATTAACGGATTCTCAGAGTACAATGGACTGCAAGCAATAGTAGCATGGATTATTATCTTTGCTATATATTTTGTACCATATGCGTTAATGGTTGGAGAACTAGGTTCTGCATTTAAAAGCCATGGGGGAGGAGTTAGCTCATGGGTTGGAGAAACTATAAATCCTAAAATTGCTTACTTTGCAGGATGGACATACTGGATTGTCCATATGCCATACTTATCACAAAAGCCAAATAGCTTTATGATAGCATCAAGCTGGGCTATTTTCCAAGATGGTAGAATTAGTCAAATGAATCCGGTATTACTACAAGTTAGCTGTTTAATTGTCTTTATAGTTGCATTATATATTGCAGGTAAAGGAATTAATCCATTAAAGAAATTATCAGCTTTAGCAGGTTCATCAATGTTTATAATGTCAATGCTATTCATTTTATTAATGTTAGCAGCGCCTGCTATTACAAATGTACAATTAAATCAAATTGATTGGTCATGGAGTACATTTATGCCTAAATTTGATGGTGCATTCTTTACAAGTCTTTCAATTTTAGTATTTGCAGTTGGTGGATGTGAAAAAATATCACCATATGTAAATCAAATGAAGGATCCAGCTAAAGGATTCTCAAGAGGAATGATAGCTCTTGCAGTAATGGTTGCTGTAACTGCAATACTTGGAACTATATCATTAGGATTAATGATAGATTCAAACAATATTCCAAAAGACTTAATGACAAATGGAGCATACTATGCATTCCAAAAACTAGGTGAATACTATAAACTAGGAAATCTATTTGTAATTCTTTATGCTATTACAAATATGATAGGTCAATTTGCTGTTTTAATAATATCAATAGACGCACCTTTACGTATGTTACTTAACAGTGGTGATAGAAAGTATATCCCAGAAAAATTATTTGCTAAAAATGAAAATGGAGCATATGTAAATGGACATAAGCTAATATTTGTAATTGTATCAATACTTATAATAGTTCCAGCAATGGGAATTGGAAGTGTTGATGAATTAGTAAGATGGCTTGTTAAGTTAAATGCAGTATGTATGCCACTAAGATATTTATGGGTATTTGTTGCATATATTGCATTAAAGAAAGCTGGAGATAAGTTCGAAAGAGAATATTATTTCGTAAAAAATAAAACTCTTGGAATAATAATAGGAATATGGTGTTTTGCATTCACTGCATTTGCCTGTATAGGTGGTATGTATTCAGAGGACAAGTTCCAATTAATATTAAACATAGTAACACCATTTATATTAATATTATTAGGATTTATCCTACCACAGTTTGCTAAGAAAAATAAGAATACTAACAGTTTAAAAGAAACTGCTTAATATTTTACCCTAAAGGCTTTTGTACAACCTTTAGGGTTTTTTATATGTTTAAAACTAGATTATAATATTTAAGAAAGGATATACGAGAGAAGTTTAGGGTTAGGGCTTCAAGGCTTCCAAGACATTTTACTATAAAAACTACTTTTGAATAGCATGGAAGTATTAAAGATTTAGAGGATAATATTGAAGTTTTTTGAAGAGAAGAAAAGCAGTATTTTGAAATGAATTATTAGGACCATAAAAATATATAATTAGTGTAAGCTTAAATTATATAAATGAATCATTAAAGTTACTAATCCCATCAAACCAAACATTACAAATATAGCTAATTTATATATATCTTTAATTCTTTTATTTTTAATTTCTTGAAATTTAACGACATCTTCATAAGTCATATTTCTTAAAGTTATTTTGTAATTATTTGCCTTTTTCAAGCGAAGAGTATACATTTGTAAAATTACCTCCATATGTTGTAAATAAAAATACAATATAAGCTTAACATATTTTACATAAAAAGGAAATGGTAAATTTGTTTTAAACAAAATGAGCTTTAGATTTAAAAGATTAACATAATATGAAATGAAACATGTATTATAATATGATAAAATACAATTGTTGATTTAATGCTTAGCATTAGGGAGGTATAAGAATGAATAGGTTACATAAAGAAATTTATTTAAAGAAATATCCTTATGTAGAAGAATATATAGATAGAAATAATATAGATTTTGAAGAATTAGAGAAAGTGTATGACGACTTTGTAAAATACCAAAGTTCATATGAAACTCAAGCAGATTTTATTGCAAATATATTACGTTCTAATGAGAATATACATTCTGTTAAGTCAAGAATAAAAAATCCAGAAAGACTTATTGAAAAGATAATAAGAAAAACAGAAGATAGAAAAATAAAAAATGGAAAAGATTTTTATTTTAATGTAGATAATTATAAAAATGAGATAACAGATTTAATAGGAATAAGAGTTTTACATATATTTAAGGACCAATGGAAAGATATACACGATTTTATAGTAAACACATGGAAGGTTATTGAAATAACTGCAAATATAAGGGATGGAGATGATAGATTAATATTTGATGATTTAGGAATAGAGGTAAGATCAAGGCAATCTGGATATAGGTCAGTACATTACTTAGTAGAATGTTATCCAACAAATCAAAAGGTTATTGCTGAAATTCAAGTAAGAACTATATTTGAAGAGGGGTATGGGGAAATAGACCATAGACTTAGATATTCACATCATGAAATTCCAGAGATATTAAAATCTAATCTTTTACTTTTTAATAGAATAGTGGGAAGTGCTGATGAAATGGCTTCATTAATAAACATGTTAAATAATAATCTTGGAGATAAAGAAAATTACTATGAAAATAAGTTAAGGGAAAAAGATGAAGAGATACAAAGATTAAATGAAGAATTGGAAAAGTATAAAGCTAGGATTTATTAGTATAAATTAGAGGTTTGTAAAAAAACTTGC
Source organism: Clostridium sp. NSJ-145 (assembly GCF_021044725.1). NCBI lineage: Bacteria > Bacillati > Bacillota > Clostridia > Eubacteriales > Clostridiaceae > Clostridium > Clostridium sp. NSJ-145. The sequence goes on along the minus strand of NZ_JAJNOS010000016.1, from coordinate 63,132 downwards.
ATTATTAAGTCGAACTATGTATAATTATACATAGATAATTTAATAAAAATAAGATAGAGGTTGCGATATTTAATAGTAGCTTTGCAATAAGATTAAGCACGAGTGCAAAGTGAAAGGAGGTGTCGCCGAAACGAATAACTGAGGCTTTAAGGTTATTTCGTTGGGGTTATGTAGAATATGCATAACACTGTCATAACGTCTGTTATGATGAGCTATCACTAAAGTTAATTTTAGATAAGGTATTAGTACTGAATTTATTAGAGTCTTAAGTGATAAGCTTAAGGCTCTTTTTTAATACTTATAAAAAACGGGGGGATGAAAATGTTAAATTTACAAAAGAAACAGAATAATTCTGATGATGTCATGAAAAAAGAAATTAAAATGCCACATACTTTAGTAATAATTTTTGGAATTATACTTTTAGTGGCAGTAGCTACTTACTTTGTTCCAGGAGGAGCGTATGAAAGGGTTGTAAATGAAGCAGGTAGGACTGTAGTAGTAGATGGAACATTCAGTTATATTGAAAGTAATCCACAAGGTTTATTTGCAATTTTACAAGCACCTTTTGAAGGTATAATAAGTGCAGCAGAAATAATTGCATTTTTATTTATAGTAGGTGGAGCAATAAATGTTGTATCAAGAACTAAAGCTATAGATCTTGGTATAGTTAAATTAGTTGATAAACTAAAAGGTAGAGAAATATTAATAATACCTATACTTACATTTATATTCTCAATTGGTGGAGCTGTTTTTGGTATGTCAGAGGAAGCTATACCATTTATAACATTATTACTTCCGCTTATGCTAGCATTAGGATATGACAGTATATTAACTGTGGCCGTTACATATCTTGCATGTATATTAGGATTTTCAACAGCAATGTTAAACCCATTTACAGTACATATAGCACAAAATATTGCAGGTGTAGAGGTAGGTTCTGGTGTTGGATTCCGTACTATAGCATGGTGCATTACTACAACTGTGGGAATAATACTATTAATGCTATACGCAAAGAAAATTAAAAAAGATCCAACTAAGAGTTTAGTGTATGAATCAGATAAAAAGAAAAAAGAAAAGTTAGATTTAAATGTAAATAGTCATGAAGAATTTACAATAAAACATAAAGTTATATTATCTCTTTTAGCAGTATCTATTGGTGTTATTGTATGGGGAGTATTAGCAAAAGGATTCTATATTTCAGAAATTGCAGCTGTATTCTTAGCAATGGGATTAATTTCAGGTATAATTGGAAGATTATCAGTTAATGATATGGCAGATGCATTTATAGAAGGTGCAAAAGGAATGATTGGTGCAGCTGTAATAATAGGTTGTGCTAAAGGAATAGTAATATTAGCAGAAAATGCTCAAATAATAGATACAGTGTTATTTGGATTAGTTGGTCTTATTGGAAAGCTTCCATCATTAATAGCTGCATATTTAATGTACATAGTTCAAATGATAGTAAACTTCTTCATAATCTCAGGTTCAGGACAAGCAGCTGTAACTATGCCGCTTTTAGCACCACTTGGAGATTTAGTTGGAGTTCAAAGACAATTATCAGTTTTAATATTCCAATTAGGTGATGGATTCTCAAATGCAATCTTCCCAACATCAGGAATATTAATAGCTTCATTAGGATTAGCTGGTGTTCCATATTCTAAATGGCTTAAATGGATACTTCCAATACAAGCAGTAATGTTCACATTAAGCATAGGATTTATTACTGTTGCAATGATGATAAATTGGGCATAAGGAGATAAAGTAAATGAAAGAGATTTTATTTCAAGAAGGTACTAAAATAAAAGAGAGATTATGTGAAATAAGTGATTATATATATGAAAACCCAGAGTTAGGAAATGAAGAGTATAAAGCAGTAGAAGTTTTAACAAAACTTTTAAAGGAACATAATTTTTCAGTTGAAGAAAAATATTTAGATATGGATACTGCATTTAAGGCAACTTTTGATAGCGGTAAACCAGGACTAACTGTTGGTTATTTATGTGAGTATGATGCACTACCTGGAATAGGACATGGATGCGGACATAATATGATTGGTACAATATCAGCAGGTGCAGGTATTGCTTTAAGTAAAATAATAGACCAAGTTGGAGGAAAAATAATAGTTTATGGAACTCCGGCAGAAGAAACGAATGGTGCAAAAGTAATTATGGTTGAAAAAGGAGCTTTTGATGAGCTTGATTGTGCAATGATGGTTCATCCAAATGATAAGACTTATGCTAGTGGTACAAGTAGTGCTCTTTATCCAATTCAATTTACTTTCAAAGGAAAAACAGCTCATGCAGCTTCTTGTCCAGAACAAGGTATAAATGCATTAAATGCAGTAATACAATTGTTTAATGGTATTGATGCTTTAAGACAACATGTAACTAAAGATGTATTAATGCATGGAATTATTACTGAAGGTGGAGTTGCAGCAAATATAGTTCCAGAAAGAGCAGTGGCTCAATTCTATATAAGAGCAGCAAAAAAAGCTACAGTTACTGAAGTTTTAGAAAAGGTTAAGAATATTGCAAGAGGAGCAGCATTAATGACTGGCTGTGAACTTGAAATGGATAGATATGAGCTTCCTTATGATGATTTAAATACTAATGAAGTTTTATCAGAAGCTTTCAATGAAAACCTAAGAAGTCTAGGTATCACAGAAATTCATGCACCTAAGACTGGTGGAGGATCAAGCGACATAGGTAATGTAAGCTACGTTACACCAACTATACATCCTTATATTTCAATTTCTAATTGTGAAATAAGAGGACATAGTAGAGAACTTGCAAAAGCAACTACAGAATCTTTAGGTCATGAAAGACTATTAACAGCAGTTTTAGCATTAGCTTATACTGGGTATGATGTTTTAACTAAAAAAGTAATATTAAATAAATAATAAAAAAGTAAAAAGGAGCAATTGCTCCTTTTTTGCTTTTCTATACAATACTTAGAGTGTATTTAAAGTTGTTATATATAGGTTTATGAAATAGATTTGTAATTTGTGATAGCATAAAATTATATATCTATTGTTATACTTATAAAATTAGTAAATTTAAATTGAGTTGATATAATGCTATATGTTCACCGATTTGGAATAATTAAGAGTATAGAATACTATAATGAAAATGAGTTTAATTAGTAGAAAGAAAAATTTCAGTTAATAAATTATATTTTAGTTAAGATAAAAATTTAGATTGGAGAGGAACATGGCAGTAAGATTAGCAACTATTAATGATAGCACAGAGATATTGAAAGTTTATAAGCAATATATTGACACTGCAATTACATTTGAATATGAACTTCCAAATAAAGAAGAGTTTAAAGAAAGGGTTAAAGAAATTATTACACTATATCCTTATTTAGTGTATGAAGAAGAGGGTAAAATTATTGCTTATGCCTACGCCAATAGATATAAAGAAAGAGCAGCATATCAATGGGGTGCTGAACTATCAATTTATATTGATGCTAATTATACATCAAAGGGTATTGGTAAAATTCTTTGTTTAAAGCTTATAGAGTTGTTAAAGATTCAAGGAGTAAGAACGATATATGGATGTGTAACATTGCCAAATGATAAAAGTGAAAAGTTACAGATTAGCTTAGGTTTTGAAAAAATTGGAATATATCATAATGCTGGTTATAAATGTGGTAAATGGAGAGATGTTGCTTGGTTTGAAAAATCAATTGAAATTTATGATGAGAATCCAAAGGAGTTTATTCCTATAACTAAAATACCAGAATATAAAATTTTAAAGATATTAGAATTAGACCACTTTAATAATTAATATTTATCTAGTACTTTTAAAATAGATAAAGGCCAATGGGAAATAGAAAAAATAGAAAGCTTAGGAGTTGCTTAATTACTGGATTTAATAAGTTAAAATAAGTAATATAACTATAGAAATAATTAGCTAAATGTATTATTATTAATAGTAATAATACTTAGGAGGAGAATTTAATGGGGAAAGGTAAAAACAAAGGAAGAGTTAGTTCTAAAAGTAAAGATAAAAATGAAAAAAGTAGTGCAATAAGCTTTTTAGCTCTTTGTATGATAATAGGTCTTTTTCTTGGAGCTATCTATAATCAAGTAATTATCGGCGTATGTTTAGGAACACTTGTTGGAGTAATAATAGACGCTAGAAATAAGAAAAAATAATTTAATAAATTTAATAAAAGCAACATCTATTTTATAGGTAGATGTTGTTTATTTTTTTTGTAAAAGTAAAAATAGTGAGATAGCATTTGTATAAAAATAAGTAACTGTTTACAGGAGATATTTATAGTATATATTAAGGATTAAATTATATAGGAGAGAAAGATGAGTCAGATTAAATCAACTAGAAGCAAATGGAAGGCGATAGAAATGGTTGGATTATTTTTAGTAATCTTATCTTTTATTGTCTTACTAGTATCTCCAGATTCTTTATCTGGACTTTTTGATAGTATTACAAAACAAGTATTTCCTATAGTAGTTGATGTGTTTTTGCTTAGTGAAGTTGGTGTAGCTATAATTATTAGTGTAATTGTAGGTAGGATTTTAGAGAGGTTGGGGTTTACTGATGCTTTAATAAGAATTTTTATTCCTATAATGAAGTTCTTTAAAATCAATCCATCTGTTATTATTCCAAGTGTTTATAATGTTTTAGGGGATATTAATGCAGCTGGGGCTATTGCAGGGCCTGTATTAGTTAAAGCTAAAGCTACAAAGGGAGAACAAAAAATTGCTATTGCAACTATGATACAATCTCCACAATCCTTTGCTACATTAGTCTTAGGATTAGTAGTGTTGACAAAATTTAATATAAAAGCTTTACCATTAGTTATTGTAGCGGTATTTTTACCAATAATATTAGTTCCACTTATTTTGTCTAAAACAGTATATAGAGATACTAAAGCTGTAGACTTAGAAGAATTACCAAGATTTACTCCAGAAACTAAGTTTTTAGATACACTATTTAGCTCTGCAAAAGAAGGAGCTTATCTTTTATTCTTAGTAATAATTCCAGCAGTTGCAGCGGTATTTACTATGATTGGTATATTAGATTACTTTGGTATTTGGGCTATAATATCTAATGCGATGACTACCTGCTTACAATGGTTACAAATTGAACCTGCAACAGGTATAGTTTCGATTCTAGCAAGTCCAACATTAGCTATGGCTCAATTAGCTGAGATGAGTAATGTAGCACCAGCACTTATTGTAGGTGGATTTGTTCTTGCCAATTCAGGATTCCCGTTATCAGTATTGTTCGGACAAATACCTGTAACATGGAAAGAACATTCAGATTTAAATGAAAAAGAAGCTTTATATGCAGCTTTACTAGGTGCAGCTATTAGATTAGTTAGTTGTTTAATTATAGCTTTAGTTTTGACACCATTTATAATTTGAAGGTAAATATGAGTAGAGAATATATTATAAAAGCAAAGAAAATAGTAACAGTTGGTAAAGATAAAACCATAATTAATGGAGCAATGGTAATTAAGGAAGATAAAATAATTGATATAGGTAAAGAAAAAGTTATAATTAGTAAATATAAGGACCTAGATATAGAAGATTTAGGGAATCTAGTTATTACACCTTCATTAATAGATTGTCATACACATCTTTTAGAATATGCTCCATCAACAGTTTATCCAGTAACAAGCGAGACTTATAATATAGCTCAAAAAGCTTTAGTTTTAAAAGCTCTAATGGCAGGGGTAACCACTTTTGGAGAGCAAATTTGTGGCTCACCAATGACTTTATTATCAGTAGAAGACTTTAAAAAATTAGCAAAGGATTTACCTGTAAATATTATTTTCTCCTGTAATAGCATAACTATTGGCTTTGAAGAGTTAGTAAACTTTACAGCTGTTACAGGAAATAATTCAGTAGATAAAGACAAGCTTATAGAAGATAAAATAATTAATAGTTTAATAGAGAAAAGTGATTATCCTGGAGAAAATATATTTATAAACGCAACTCCAGCAAATTTAACAGAAGATATTATCCCAAGAGCTGGAGAAGTTATTTATACACAAGAAGAGTTAGAAAATATAGTACAAGTATTTCATAGTAAAGGTAAAAGAATTGGATGCCATGTAGCAGGAAAAGATGCTATAGAAATGGCTATAAAAGCAAATTTTGATGTTATTCATCATGGCCATGGAATTACCGACGATGAGATAAATGAGGTTAGTAAAAATAAAATTTCAATAGTTGCTACACCATTAGGAGGTACTCACTTAAAACCAAATTCACCTGAAGATATTTTAAAATTGATTCAAAATAATATATTAGTTGCTATTGCCACAGATGCATATTTACCACCATATGAAGGTGTATCGTGGCTAAATTTTAATGATAAAGAAGCAAAGGGTTCACCTGAGTTAATGATAATTTCAAAGCCAGTGATTGATAAATTAATAGGTAGTGGATATGATGAAAATGAAGCTTTATCATTGATTACTTTAAATGCAGCTAAGGTATTAGGAATAGAAGAGAAAATTGGCTCTTTAGAAATAGGAAAAGACGCAGATTTCATTGTTAGCAGTGGAATTCCTGTAGTTGAATTTAGTGATGCTTCTAATATAAAAAGAGTTTATTTAAAAGGGAAATGTTTAATTAATAGAATATAGCCTTAAATAGGTTATATATTTTAAATGCTATAGTAAAATATAGGTTAATAAAATATTGATATTTGTAAGGAACCATGTTTACCAATTTACTAGAAGTAAAATAGTAGCACATGGTTCCTATTTTAATTAAAAGAGCTAGAAGTGAAAATATTTTTATTATAAATATATGAATCATATATAATTTTAGAGATTTCACTAATTATCTTAATTTCTTTTTCATTATCTAAACCTTCAGTAAGAATAGTGAGTATATAATCTCCATAGGGTGTAAATACTATTGCTGCATCATTTTCTATATAATCTAACTCACCGGTTTTATGTGCAATCTTTATTTTCGGTGGTAACCTACTAGGAATCTTACTATTATTTCTGCAATTAGTCATAATACTTAATATTAAGTTATCATAGTGTTCATTAATACATGTATTTTTATATAATTGTTCTAAAACAGTTGCTAAATCATAGGCACAAGTGTAGTTGTCAAAACCATTTTTTATTGCATTAAAGTCCATCATCTTTCTATTTAAAAAAGAATTATTTATGGAAAGTTTCTTTATCATTACATTTATATTATCCATACCTAAGATATTTATAAGAATATTTGTAGCGGTATTATCACTTTCTGTCATCATTAGATAAATAAGTTTTCCTATAGATATCTCTAGTTTTTTTGAATATTTAGATATAATGCCAGATCCACCTACCTTCATATTATCCTCTATGAGAATTACATCATCTTCAAAAATAATTCCTTTATTTATTTGATTATAAGCTTCTATTGCTATAAAAATCTTTATTGTACTAGCAGATGGAAAACTTAGTATTTCAGAACCTTTAGAATGATAATGCCATGAAATAGTTTCTGATGAGCTTAAATCTTTAAAGATTATAGAGTAATTAAAATCATATTTAGATAGAATATTAGATACTGTTTTGTAAAGTAGCTTAGTCATATATAAGTTTCCTCCATAGAAAATTAAATTTTAAATGACTTTATAGTTATATTTTACCAAATATATTTAAATGAGTATAGAATGAAGACATTGATAATATAAATAAGAGAGAATATCACATATAGATTTTTAGATGAATTAATTGTGAAATATATTTAAGAAAAATATATTTACTATGGAATTAACGAATAATTTGTTATAAAATTGTTAAGGACACAATTTATTTTTTATAAAAGACAAAAATACTACAGACCTATGCGGGGGAATTATGAAAAAAAGATATGTTTTATTAGTAATAGGACTTACTATAAGTTCAATTTTAACTTTAACTGCTTGCAGTAGTGAAAAAACTGTAACTGATGCACAGATTAATATTATTAGAGATGGTGTAGCAGAGCAAGAAGAAAAAAGTGATAATAATGTTGCTGAAGAATCAGTTGAAGAACGAAATATTGAACAATATAAAGTTGAACAATATAGATTTGAAAGTGAACCAGTAGAAACAGAATATAAAGATGTAGATAAAATTGTTGAAGCTGGATATGAAAATGTAGAAGAATTTTTAGACCAGGAAGCTGCAATAAGGGAGTTTCAAGGGGTAGCACTTGTAGCAGTAGGTGATGAAATAAAATTTGCTAAGGCATATGGATATGCTGATACAAATAGAGAAAATACATTAACAACTCGTTTTGCTATTGCATCTAATACTAAGCAGTTTACAGCAGCTGCAATAATGCAATTAGTGGAGCAAAATAAAGTTGATTTAGATGAAACTATAGATAAGTATTTCCCAGATTATGAATATGGGTCTATAATTACAGTAAGAGAATTACTACAGATGAGATCTGGAATTCCTGATTATTTAAATGAAGCAGAAGTTTTTATGAGGTCAGAAGAAAGTTTAAGTATTTTAAATGATTATAGAAATAATACGTATTTTGATAAGTATGTTGAAGATGCAAGATGGTCAAAGGAATTAATTTTAAAAGACTTAAATTTATCTGATTTATATTTCCAACCAGGAGGAGCTTATGATTACTGTAATACTAATTACTATCTTCTTGGACTTATTATTGAACAAGCAAGTGGTTTATCTTATGAAGAGTATATAAATAAAAATTTATTTGAGCCAGCTGGAATGGTGACAAGCAGTATGAAAGCAGAAGAGTCAGATGCAAAAGGGCATGGAAGTGCTGAGTCAGGAGTAATTAAGGCAAATCCAGAGTTTACTTATGCAGCAGGTAACATTTATTCAAATATTTTTGATATGTTCCGTTGGATGAGAGCATTCCATAAAGGAAACATTGTATCAGATCAGTCTTATAATCAAATGGTTACAGCTGTTGATGGATATGGTTTTGGACTTTTTGTTAATGATGGTATCATAAGACATAGTGGAGTAATAGATGGATTTAATTCAAATACTGAATATGATATTTTGAATGATATTACTATAATAGTAATGGAAAACTCTGATGCAACTACAGGGCTTTTAGATGCAAAGTATGATACAAGTATGATACGTGGATTAATTGTAAAATAACTAGACCTTCAAGGTGCTAAAAACACTTACAGTAAATGTAGGTGTTTTTTTATGCCTTAAAAATTGGACCTATTTGGAAGTTAGTGATATAATGTTAATAATTTGTAAAAAAACCATTAATTAAAGGGGATGTATAATAAATGAACAACAATGGGGAAGAGGTCATTAATAGTATAGAAGATAGAGAGCTATTAATAGATAAGGTGTTTTCAATCAAAAATGTAATAAATAACTTACAGGTTATTGATGAAATTCCTAAAACAAAGACTCTTGTTATAAAAGCTATAAAGGTAGCTTGGCCATCTACAGTGGAATCGTTTTTAGTTGCTATGGTATCTTTTATAGATACTATTATGGTTTCAACTTTAGGTTCATATGCTATAGCTGCAGTAGGACTTACAACCCAGCCAAAATTTTTATGTTTAACTCTATTTATATCATTAAATATTGCTGTAAGTTCAGTAGTAGCAAGGAGAAAAGGTGAAGGTGATAGAAAAAGAGCTAATAACACATTATTTCAAGCTTTAATAATTACAGTTGGACTATCAATTATAATAAGTGCATTGGCGATAATTTTTGCAGAGCCATTTTTAAGATTTGCAGGAAGTCAAAGTGATACTCATGGATTTTCTGTAATATACTTTAGAATTATAATGGGTGGTCTTATTTTTAATGTAGTTAGTTTAGTTATTAATGCAGCACAAAGAGGTTGTGGTAATACGAAAATAGCAATGAGAACAAACTTAGCATCTAATCTTGTAAATGTAGTATTTAATTATTTATTAATTGGAGGAAAGTTTGGATTTCCAGCTTTAGGGGTAGCAGGAGCAGCAATTGCAACAGTGTTAGGGACTATGGTGGCATTTTTTATGTCTATCTATTCAATTAGTCATTCAGATGGATTTTTAAATATAAAATCTTTTAAAAAGAACTTTAATATAGATAAAAATTCACTTAAGAGTTTATTTTCAGTAGGTTCCTCTTCTTTTGTGGAACAAATATTTATGAGAACAGGATTTTTATTATATAGTTTAATAATTGCTAATTTAGGGACAAGCGCCTTTGCAGCACATCAAATAGGAATGAATATAATAAATATCTCATTCTCTTTAGGTGATGGTTTAGCTGTGGCAGGTGTTGCTCTTATTGGACAAAATTTAGGTAAGAAGAGACCAGACCTAGCTAAGATATACGGAAGTATTTGTAGAAGAATGGGACTTATAGCTTCTATAATGATTTCAATTATATATGCCATATTAGGGAAGGATATATTCAGATTATTTACAAATGATCCTGATGTTTTAAAATACAGTGCTAATATAATGAGCCTAGTAATAGTTATAGTAATATTCCAGATTGCTCATGCCATATATGGAGGATGCTTAAGAGGTGCAGGAGATACTAAGTATACTGCAATTGTATCGCTTATAAGTATTACATTTATAAGACCTTCTGTTGGATGGTTACTGACTTATCCACTTTCAATGGGACTGATGGGAGCTTGGTTTGGAATATTAACAGACCAAATTGTTAGGTTTTATCTAACAAGTCGTAGATTTAAAAGCGGTAAATGGACTGAGATAAAAATATAAAATAAACCTTATTATCTTTAAAGTTGTAGCGTATATAGATATTTTGAAGATATAGGCAAAATGTGATAGTATTAAGCTGAACAATATTAAGAACATAGTTTTTATAAATATTGATATAAGGTAGAGAGGAAGAGGATGGAATGAGAATAGGGATAATTGGAATAGGTGATATATGTAAGAAAGCATACTTACCAGTTTTAACAGCTAGAGGTGATATTGAATTAGTTTTATGTACTAGAAATACTAAAACTATTGATGAAATAAAATCAAAATATAGAATAAACGAAGCTTATACAAATATAGAGGATTTAATTAAATCAGGAATTGATGGAGTAATGGTACATTCATCAACAGATTCTCATTTTAAAATATGTAAAACACTTTTAGAAAATAAAATACCAGTCTATGTTGATAAACCAATAAGCTATGATTATAAAGAAGCTGAGGAGCTTTATGAATTATCAAAGAAAAATAACACAAAAATAATGGTTGGCTTTAATAGAAGATATGTTCCAAAGGTGAAAGAATTAAAGGAACTTGGAAATCCAGATATTATTATAATGGAAAAGAACAGAGTGAATTTACCAGGTGAAACAAGGGTATTTGTATTTGATGATTTTATACATGTAGTAGATACAGTAAGGTTCTTAATGGGTGCAGATTATACTGATATGTCAGTTAAGTATAAAAAAGACTCTAGGGGATTAATAAATGTAGTGTTGACATTATCTAATGACAATACAACTGCTATAGCTATTATGAATAGAGATAATGGAGCAGTAGAGGAAACAATAGAATATATGGCATCAGGTAAAAAATCTGTAGTAACTTCTTTAGTAAAGACAACTAAATTAGAAAATAATAAAATTTCAACTGAAGAGTTTGGAGATTGGACACCAACACTTTATAAAAGAGGATTTGAAAATATAATAGAAGAATTTATAGGATTCATAAAAGATAACAATAATATTAATAAATATATTGAAGATGCACTTAAAACTCATAAAATATGTGAAGATATAGTAAATTATATAGAAAATAAATCATAATTTATATATGAATTATAAAAAGGTCTAGCTTTTCATGAAGATAAGCTAGGCCTTTTAAGTTAAGCTTAGTAGTGTTATTGCTGCGTTATATTAAGAATAAAAAATGGAAGTATAAAGAGATAAAAGGATTAAGTCATTGATATTATTACTTTTCATTAATATAATTAACAATATAAAATAAATACTATGGGATATGGAGGTAGCTTATGGAACCAAAGATAGTAACAAGAGAGAAAAGCAAAATTAAAGTTAAAAAGCCTAAACATTATAAAGTAATAATGCATAATGATGATTTTACTACAATGGAATTTGTAGTTTATATATTAACAGATGTTTTTAGAAAAGAGATGTTAGAAGCTGAAAAGATAATGATGGATGTTCATACGAAGGGAAGAGGTGTTGTTGGAATATATCCTTATGATATAGCTGTGACAAAGGCTTCTTTAAGTATGGCGAAGGCTAAGGAAGAAGGATTTCCATTTAAGGTAACTGTAGAGGAGGAATAATAATGGAGGTAAGTAGAGAGTTAAATGATATTATAATTGAAGCTTTTAATTATGGTAAGAAAAATGGTGATTTATTTATTACTGCAGAGCATTTATTATATGCACTTACTTTTAACGAAAGTTTTATTGATGCTGTAAAAAATTGCGAAGGTAATTTAGAGGGATTAAGAAGCAATTTAGAAGAATATATAAATGAGTATGTTGATAAAGGTAATGATGATATACCTCATGAAAGTTATAGTTTTCAGGAAGTACTTATAAAAGCCAGTGAACAGGTTATATATTCTCAAAGAGATGTAATTAACTTAGAACATTTAGTAGCTGCTTTTTATGCTTTAGAAGAAAGCTATTGTCATTATTACTTAATAGAAAATGGTATCGAAAAAACCGATGTTTTATATAGTTTAGCACATAGAAGTGATGAAGAGAGTATAGATAGCATCGAAGAGTTAAATCACGAAGATAATGACTATGAAGAAGTAAGTAATAAAGATGAGAAAAAGAAATCTATAATAGATAAGCTTACTATTAATTTAACAGAATTAGCAAAGAATGATGATGAGATATTAGTAGGAAGAGAAGATATAATAGAAAGAACTATTCAAATTCTTTGTAGGAAGAGTAAAAATAATCCACTTCATATTGGAGAGCCTGGAGTTGGAAAGACAGCTATTACTTTAGGATTAGCTAGACTTATTAATGAAGGAAAAGTACCAGAGAAATTAAAGGATTCTGTGGTCTTATCTTTAGATTTAGGTTCACTTGTTGCAGGAACTAAGTATAGAGGAGATTTTGAAGAGAAGATTAAAAAGGTTCTGAACGAAATAAAAACTTTAAAAAATCCAATAGTTTATATAGATGAGATTCATAATTTAGTTGGTGCAGGAGCTTTAGGGGGAGGATCTTTAGATGCATCAAACCTTTTAAAACCTTATCTTATAGATGGTAGCATTATGTTTATTGGTGCAACAACTTATGAAGAATATAAAAAATACTTCCAAAAGGATAAAGGTTTAAGTAGAAGATTCCAAGTAGTAGAAGTTAAAGAGCCTTCAGAGAGTGAATGTATAGAAATTTTAAATGGTGTTAAAGAAACTTATGAAAATTATCATAAGGTTAAATATACAGATGATGCATTAAAGGCTGCTGTAACATTAAGCCATAAATACATCAACGATAAATTCTTACCAGATAAAGCTATAGACTTAATAGATGAAGCTGGAGCTTTTGTTAATTTAAATAGTAAGGATAGCGAAAGAACTATTGATGAAAAAATTATAGAAGATGTAATTTCAAAGATTTGTCATATTCCTAAAAAGACTGTTGAGAAAGATGAGATAAATTCACTTAAGAATTTAGAAGATGACTTAAAGAAAAATATCTTTGGACAGGATACAGCTATAGAAGAGGTAGTAAGAACTATAAAAATGTCTAGAGCAGGCTTAACAGAAGCTGATAAGCCAGTTGCTTCACTTCTTTTTGTAGGACCAACAGGAGTAGGTAAGACAGAGATAGCTAGAACATTAAGTAATAGCTTAGGTATTAAGCTTATAAGATTTGATATGAGTGAATATCAAGAAAAGCACGCAGCATCAAAGCTTATAGGAGCGCCTCCTGGATATGTAGGATATGAGGAAGGCGGTCTTTTAACAGACGAGATTAAGAAGAATCCTCATTGTGTTCTATTACTAGATGAAATAGAAAAAGCACATATAGATATATTGAATGTTTTACTTCAGGTTATGGATTATGCTACATTAAGTGATAATCAAGGAAGAAAAGCAGATTTTAGAAATGTTATTATAATAATGACTTCAAATGCAGGTGCTAAGGATATAGGTAAATCATTAGTTGGTTTTGGAGAAAGAGAAATAAAGGGCACTGCAATAATGGAAGAGGTTAAAAAAGTCTTTACTCCTGAATTTAGAAATAGACTTGATAAAATAGTTGTATTTAATCATATAGATATGGCTATTGCAAAGAATATAGTATTAAGAGAGCTTGAAAAGTTTAAGAAACAACTGTTAGATAAAAATATCAATATAGATTTTACAGAAGAAGCAATACTTAAAATTGCAGAGAGAGGTACTTCAAGAGAGTTTGGAGCGAGAGAAATAAAGAGAATTATAAACTCAGATGTAAAACCATTATTAGTTGATGAAATTCTTTTTGGAAGCTTAAGTAAAGGTGGAATATGTACCGTTAAAGTTGAAGATAACCAATTTAAAATTTAATATAAGTTAATTTTTGACTATAAATTTATTTATTAAAAATATAGTTAAATAAAGTAATAAAACTGCCTCAAAATTTCAAATGAGGCAGTTTTATTTTTAAAATTATTGTAAACAAATTAGTTGTGTTAAGTTATGGGATAAATTACTTATAATTATACAATAGGTAAGAAAAGTAATATATCAGTTAAGGTATTAACAGGAAATATTAGAATTATAAAACAGGTGCATAATTGAATAACATATATATTTTTCCAATAATAATAGATGATTAAAAAATATTATCAGAAAATAATGAAAATTAAATTTATTCTAACTTAATTAAGAAATATTGACAAGATTCGATTTTATTTGCTATACTCGTCCCTGTGCATTTTTAGAATGTAAAAATTATATATTAAAGGAGGAGTCTTATGATTAATAACGGGGATGTAGCATTTATAATTTTATCTACTCTACTAGTTTTAATTATGGTACCAGGTTTAGCATTTTTCTACGGTGGATTAGTTGAAAGAAAAAATGCATTAACAATCATGTTCCAAATTTTCATAGCAATAGGAGTTGTATCATTGTTATGGATATTTGGTGGATTTAGTTTAGTATTTGGTAAAGATATTGGAGGAGTTATCGGTAATCCGCTTCAATATTTTGCATTTAAGGATGTTACCTTTGCTGTAAACTCTACTTATAGTAATAATATACCATTTATTATGTTCTTTATGTATCAATTAATGTTTGCAATAATAACAGCACCATTAATGACAGGAGCATTTGCTAACAGATTAACTATAAGTGGATGGATAAAAGTATTAATTCCTTGGATGATACTTATATACTTCCCAGTAGCTCACTGGGTATGGGGTGGCGGATTCTTAGCTAAGATGGGATTCGTAGACTTCGCTGGAGGAGCAGTAATTCACATTACATCAGGATTTGGATGTTTAGGTGCATTACTTGTACTAGGTAAAAGAAAGTACAAAAATGAAAAAGGTCCATTCAATTTAGGATTAGTTGCCATAGGTGGAGCTCTATTATTATTTGGATGGTTCGGATTTAATGCAGGTGGAACTTTAGCAGCAGCAGAAACAGCAGCAATAGTTTTCACAAATACAGGAGTTGCAGCAGCAACAGGAATGATAGTTTGGTTAATACTTTATGCTATGCATAGTAAAAGAGCATCTTTCTTTGAGATGATAGTAGGTGCAGTTGCAGGATTAGCAACAGTTACACCAGCATCAGGATATATTGACCCAATAGGAGCAGTTATTATAGGTGCAATAGCAGCTGTAGTATGTTTCTTCTGTGTAGAATTTGAAAGAAAGAAATGGGACGATGCACTTGATGTTTGGGGAGTTCACGGAATGGGTGGATTTATAGGTACACTATTAGTAGGAGTGCTTGCAAACCCAAGAGTAAATGGAATATCAGCTGGATTAAAGCAATTCTCTATACAATTAATAGGTTGCTTAATAATTATTGTTTATTCAGTTGTGATGACTTACATAATATTTAAAGTTGTAGATAAGATAAAATCTATAAAAGTAAGTGATGAAGTACAATTAAAAGGATTAGACCAAGAATTCTTTAAAGAAAATTATGAAACAAAATACGAGTAAAAATTAAAAAAAGAAAGAAGATGTAAATTATGTTAGGTGTAGTTTTATTATACGTTGGAGTAGTTCTTATACTTAATGGTATAGCAAGACTTTGTAAGATCGATGAAAAATCTATGGCAGTATTTAATGTATTCACTGGAGTATTATCATTTATATTAAATATAGTAGCAGTAATACAAGGGAATTATTTTGCGGCAGGAACAGGTCTATTATTTGGATTTACATATCTGTTTATTGCAGCAAGATGCCTATTTAACCTAGATGGTAGATTATATGGCTGGTACTGTTTATTTGTAGCAATAAATACTATTCCATTAGCATTTATTGATCCAACAACATTAAAATTTATAGACTTCACTGTAGGAAATATATATTGGGTTATTATATGGCTTTTATGGGGATTATTATGGTTAACTGGATTTATAGAATTAGTAATGAAGAAAGATTTAGGGAAATTTGTTGGATACTTATCAGTTATTGATGGTATTTTCACAGCTTGGATTCCAGGATTCTTATTATTAATTAATATGTTTCCTAAATAAATTTTAAAAGAGATTGTTACAAAATGATTTTTTCGGATCATTTTGTAGTGATCTTTTTTTATTTTAGTATTATTACTTGAAAACGATATAATAATTTCATTAAAAAAGATGAAAAATACATAAAAATACATGAAAAAATTACCCAAAAATGTCGAAAAATAAAGATAAATTAAAAAATTATAAGAGGTAAACTTTTTCATATGATAAATATTTAATATATAATCTTTAAAAATAAAAAAGTGTTAAAAGTGTAAATTTGAATGATAAATAAAAAAGGTGTATAAAAAAAAGGTCGCAAAAAATTGTGATATTTAAATTATAATGAGGGAGGATACAGCTATGAGATTATCAATGAAGGAACAAGAAAAATTAATGATAGTTGTAGCGGCAGATGTTGCTAGAAGAAGACTAGCAAAAGGAATTAAGTTAAATTATCCAGAATCTGTAGCACTTATTACAGACGAAATAATGGAAGGTGCTAGAGAAGGAAAGTCTGTAGAACTTCTTATGAATGAAGGTAGACAAGTCCTGACAAGAGAGCAAGTTATGGAAGGAATACCAGAAATGATTCATACTATACAAGTTGAATGTACATTCCCAGATGGTACAAAGCTTGTAACAGTACATGATCCTATTCAATAAGTGGAGGTTTAAATTATGATACCAGGAGAATACATATTAGCTGAAGAGCCAATTAAATATAATGAAGGATTTGAAGCAATCGAATTAAAAGTTATAAATAGAGGTGACAGACCAGTTCAAATAGGTTCTCATTTTCATTTCTATGAAGTAAATAATGCATTAGAGTTTGATAGAGAAACTGCATATGGAAAGAGATTAGATATACCAGCAGGTACTGCTGTAAGATTTGAACCAGGTGATGAAAAAATCGTTAATTTAATAGATATAGCTGGAAAGAGAAAAGTTTACGGTTTATGTAATAAAGTTGATGGATTCCTAGCTAAAGGAGGTAGAAAATAATGGCTTTTGAAATAGACAGAAAACATTATTCTGATTTATTTGGACCAACTACAGGAGATAGTATTAGACTTGCAGATACAGATTTATTCTTAAAGATCGAAAAAGACTACACAGTTTATGGTGATGAATGTAAATTCGGTGGTGGAAAATCTTTAAGAGATGGTATGGGTCAAAACTCAATAGAAACAAGAAAAAATCCAAAGGTTGTTGACTTAATAATCACAGGAGCTACTGTTTTAGATTATACAGGAGTATATAAAGCTGATATCGGTATTAAAGATGGAAAGATCGTTGCAATAGGTAAAGGTGGAAATCCTGATGGAATGGATAATGTAGATTTCATAGTAGGAGTTAGTACTGAAGCTTTAGCAGGGGAAGGATGTATCTTAACTGCAGGAGGAATTGATACTCACGTTCACTTTATTAGCCCAGATTTAGTAGACTCAGCTTTACATGGAGGAATTACTACTGTAATCGGTGGTGGGACAGGCCCTAACGATGGAACAAACGCAACTACTTGTACTCCAGGTGAATGGCATATTCATAGAATATTAGAATCTTTTGATTCACTTCCAATAAACGTAGGTATTCTTGGAAAAGGTAGCGGAGCTAACGTTGAAGTTAATGCAGAACAAATAAGAGCTGGTGCTTGTGGATTAAAGATTCATGAAGACTGGGGTGCAACTAGATCAGCAATTGACTACGCTTTAAGAACAGCTGATGAGTATGATGTACAAGTTGCTATACATACAGATACTTTAAATGAAGGTGGATTCGTTGAAGACACTATAAAAGCAATAGGTGGAAGAGTTATTCATACATTCCATACAGAAGGTGCTGGTGGGGGACATGCTCCTGACATATTAAAGATGGCATCACATCCAAATGTATTACCAGCGTCAACTAACCCAACAAAACCTTATACAGTTAATACTGTAGCTGAACATTTAGACATGCTTATGGTTTGTCACCACTTAGATAACAAAGTTCCAGAAGATATAGCTTTTGCTGATTCAAGAATTAGAAAGCAAACAATTGCTGCAGAAGATATACTTCACGATATGGGTGTATTCAGTATCATGAGTTCAGACACAATGGCTATGGGAAGAATTGGAGAAGTTGTTTCTAGAACATGGCAAACTGCTTCTAAGATGAAGAATCAAAGAGGTCCTCTAGCAAGTGATTCAGAATATGACGATAATAACAGACTTAGAAGATACGTTGCAAAATATACAATAAACCCAGCTATAGCACACGGAATATCTGATTATGTTGGATCTGTAGAAATTGGTAAGATGGCGGATTTAGTTTTATGGGAACCTGCTTTCTTTGGAGTTAAGCCTAAGGTAGTAATTAAAGGTGGAATGATTAACCTTTCAGTTATGGGAGAATCAAATGCTTCAATTCCAACATGTCAACCAGAGATGTTAAGAAAGATGTTTGGTGCACATGGAAAAGCTGTAGGACAAACTACTGCTGCATTCGTATCAAAATATGCTTTTGAAGATGACATAAAAGGAAAATTAGGTTTAGAAAAACAAGTATTACCTGTAAGTGGTATTAGAAATTTAACTAAGAAAGATATGAAACTTAATGATGCTATGCCTGAGTTAGAAGTAGATCCACAAACTTATGACGTTACAGTTGATGGAGAACTTATAACTTGTGAGCCAGCAGAGACATTACCAATGGCTCAAAGATACTTCTTATTCTAAGATATATTTATGGAGAGAAAAATGGCTTTATATAAGGTTTTTGTTGTAACTGCTGATACTATGTCAGAAATGGGTAAGATAGCTCATTCATTAGGGAATAGACATCTTCCAGCTCAATTTCAAGATGGTAAAATGCTATTACAATATGATGAAAGAATAGAAGAAATATTAAAATCAGCTCATATCGAATATAAGCTAGATGAAGTTAGTTTAGAAGTAGCTTTTAGGGATATTGATTCTGATCATATACACTAAAAAAATTTCCTAAGGATAGGTTATATTTATCCTTAGGAGATTTTAGATTATTTTTAACTAATTAGATTATTTTTAACTAATTATAGTAAAGGAGATTTTATTATGAGACCAGTAGTAATAGGGGTTGGAGGTCCTGTAGGTGCAGGAAAAACTCTTTTAATTGAAAGAGTAACAAGACAGATGGCAAAAGATTATGAATTAGCTGTAATAACTAATGACATATATACAAAAGAAGATGCAAAATTCATGGTTGAAAATTCAGTATTAGAAGAAGGTAGAATTATTGGAGTAGAAACAGGAGGATGTCCTCATACAGCAATAAGAGAAGATGCTTCAATGAATTTTGCAGCTATAGAAGAATTAAAAAATAAATTTACTAATTTAGACATAATATTTGTTGAAAGCGGCGGAGATAATTTAGCAGCTACATTTAGTCCAGATTTAGTTGATTTTTCAATGTACATAATAGACGTTGCTCAAGGTGAAAAGATACCTAGAAAAGCAGGACAAGGTATGATTAAGAGTGATTTATTTGTTATAAATAAAATAGATTTAGCACCATATGTTGGAGCAAATTTAGATGTTATGAGAGAAGATACATTAACATTTAGAGGAGAAAAGGACTTTATATTCACTAACTTAAAAACAGATGAGGGAATAGAAACTATTATTAAGTGGATAAAAGAAAAATGTTTATTAGAAGGAATTTGTTAATATGATTAACGATATGAATAATAAAATAGCTGGTAATTCAAAGTTAGTATTAGAGAATAAACCTAATGGTACGGTTGCAACTACATCTCATTTTGTAGGAGCATCTAAGGTTTCACCAGCAATATTTTTAGGTAGAGAAAAGACACCTTGCTATTTTTTACTTCACTTAGGTGGAGGATATGTTGAAGGTGAAGTATATAAAAATTCAATAGAAGTAAAAAAAGATGCTAAAGCGATAATAACAACACAAGCACCAACTAAGGTGTATAAATGTGAAAAAAATAGAGAACCAGCTTGTCAAGAAACTATTATAAAAATGGAAGAGAACTCAGTTTTAGAATATATTTCTGACAGCGTTATTTTGTACAAAAATGCTATGTATAATCAAGATACTACAATATACATGGATAAAAAAGCTACTCTTATTTATACAGATGGAATAACATCAGGTTGGTCACCGGATGGATCTAAATTCCAATATGATTCTGTAAAGATGAGAAATAAGATTTATGTAGATAATAAACTTTTATTGTTAGATAATTTACAATTAAGTCCAAGAGAATATGATGTAACTGAACTTGGGATATTAGAAGGTTATATTAATTTTGGCACAATGGTAGTTATAAATGAAAATATGAATGAAAATTATGTTGAAAAAGCAAGAGAGATTATCGATGCTTTAAATTTAGATATAAAATATGGTGTTTCCATATTAGAAGAGCATGGCATTATAATAAGAATTTTAGGAAATTTAACTCAAGAAATTCAAAAGGCAATAGATGCAGTGCACTATTATCTTAGAGAAGAATTATTTGGTTTAAAACCAATAAATATACGTAAGTATTAATAAAATATTAAGTTAAATAAGGAGGTTCTTTCTATGCTTTTTGAAAAGATATTAGGAAATTTAGATGAATTAGAAAGTACAGATGGGTATCATTTAGAAAAAATATATATAGATAGTGATGATTTAGTTAAAAGAATAATAAGAGTTAAATCAGATCATAACCATGAACATGGAATATCATTAGATAGAGGTATGAAATTAAGAGATGGAGATATATTATTTAATGATGGTCATAATTTAGTTATAGTAAAAGTTAAAAGCGAAGATGTTTTAGTTATTAAACCTAAGGATATAACTGAAATGGCATATATTGCACATAAATTAGGAAATAAACATCTACCTGCACATTTTGAAGATGATGTTATGATAGTTCAATATGATTATTTAGTTGAGGATGAATTAAGGAAAGATAACATCAATTATTCAAGAGAAGATAGAAGAGTAAAAAACGCTTTTACACATGTTAATTTTATGGAGCATAAGCATTAGTATGGATAAGAGTTTAAAAATGTTACAGATATTACAATTATGTGATTCTAACTTTCCTATAGGATCATTTAACCATTCTTACGGAATGGAAACATATTTAAGAAATAATGTTATAGATGATGCTAAAAGTTTTAGTAAGTGGGTAGATTTATTTTTAAAGCATCAATTTATAACATCTGATGGATTAGCAATAAGAATGTTATATGAAGCATTAGAAAATGGTGATGTGGATAAGGTCTGGGAAATTGATAACTTATTAATAGCACAAACTGTTGCAAAAGAAACTAGAAATGCTGCCAAATTAGTTGCTAGTAGAATGATAAAGATATATTTAGATCTATATGAAATAGAAAACTTAAAAATATATGCTAAAAAAATAGCTTCTAAAGAAGTATATGGACATCCAGCAATAGTATTTGGATTATTAATGCATGAGCTAGAAATGTCAAAAGAAGAAGCTATTAAGTTACATATGTACAGTACTGTTTCAACTATAATACAAAATGCTGTTAGAGCAATACCATTAGGTCAAAAAGATGGTCAACTTTTAGTTAAAGAATACTCAGAAAAATTTAATCACTACTATAAACTAATAGAAGAACTTGATTTTGATTCATTTGGAGCTAACACTCCTGGAATTGAGCTGTCACAGATAAATCATGAAACGTTAGTGTTTAGATTATTTATGTCTTAATATTATTGAAATAAATAATAAGCTAAATAAAAAATATTAAGATAAAAATTTATTCTAAAAAATAAATTTAAAGATTAGTATTTATTAAATAAACTCTGCGTAAATGTACGTGGGGTTTGTTTTTTTAATAAATTGAATTATTTTACTAAGCTTAGTACATGAAGAGTTTCTATTAAATAGATAGGATAAATAATAATTTGGTATTGAATGACTATAATGTAAATGAGGACCTTAGAGACAATATAATATTTAAGGAGTAAAAAATGATAAAAGTTGTATTAAGAAAAATATTTCAGTGTATTATTGCTATTTTTATATTATCTTTAGTTGTATTTTACATTTCAAGATTATCTCCAGGTGACCCACTTAAAGCTTATCATGGAAATGCCGTTGAAAGAATGAGTATGGAAGAAAAAGAAAAGGCTAGAGATAGATTAGGGCTTAATGAACCTATATATATTCAATATGGAAAATGGCTTAAAAACGTTGCAAAAGGCGATTTTGGAATTTCATATAAGTATAAGCGTGATGTTACGTCAGTTATAAAGGATGTATATAAAAACACCATTATTTTAGGTGGATTAGCTTACATATTAACATTTGTAGGAGCTTTAATTATAGGAGTATTTTGTGCCATACACGAAGATAAACTTATTGATAAGATAATAATGACAATTGGAAATATAACATCGAGTATACCATCATTTTGGATAGCATTAATATTAATTTTAATATTTGGCGTAAATTTAGGCATTTTACCAACTAGTGGAGCATATTCCATTGGGAATGAAAGTGATATAGCTGATAGAATGATACATTTAATATTACCATTAGTAGTTTTAGTAATAGGGCATTTGTGGTATTACGGATATATGGTAAGAAATAAGATTTTAGAAGAGATGAGAGAGGACTATGTATTATTAGCAAAGGTAAAAGGTCTAACAAAAAGACAAGTCGTTTATAGACATTGTTTACGAAATATTATGCCCTCATTTATAACTATTATGGCAATTTCAGTACCACATATTTTAGCAGGAACATATGTAATTGAGCAGGTTTTTTCTTATCCAGGGATAGGAACTCTTATATTTGAGAGTGCTAAATATCATGATTATAATATGCTTATGGTTTTATCTCTTATAACAGGTATTATTGTATTGATATCAAATATGATAGCTCAAATTATAAATATAAAGATAGACCCGAGAATGAATTATCAGGGAGGCGAAACTTTTGAACCTTCATAGCAATAATTTCAAAATAGTTAAAGATAAAAGCAAGTATATTAAAGAAGAGAAAGTAAATAAAAATTCATTTACTATAAAAGACAAGAGTCACTATTTATCAATAATAATATTATTGATAATAATAATTGCTTGTTTAAGCTCTTCATTAATAATGAATCATGATCCGAAGTTTATGGATTTAGCTAATAGTAATGTACCTCCAAATAAAACATTTTATTTTGGCACAGATTCTATGGGAAGAGATATATTTTCAAATATTTGGTATGGAGGAAGAGTATCGTTATTTATAGGAATTTTTTCAACTATAATTTCAACAGTTATTGGAGTGGTATATGGAAGTATTAGTGGTATGGCTGCTCCTTGGATAGATAATTTAATGATGAAAGCTATAGAAATATTATTAAGTATTCCTTCTATTTTGTTAATAATTTTTATGCAATCAATAGTAGGGGATAGTACACCAATATCTATGTCCATTGTTATAGGAATTGTTAGTTGGATAAGTATTGCAAAAGTTGTAAGAAGTGAAGTTAGACAAATAAGAAATAGTGAATATATATTATCAGCTAAAATAATGGGAGGACGATTCTTCTATATATTGAGACGACATTTAGCACCTAATTTTATGGCATCAATAATGTTTATGGTAGTAAGCAATATTGCATCAGCAATTGCAACAGAATCCACGCTTAGCTTTTTAGGGATTGGTTTACCATTAGATATTATATCTTGGGGAAGCATGTTATCACTAGCTCAAAATGCATTACTATCTAATGTTTGGTGGGTAATTTTATTTCCAGGATTGTTTCTAATTGTAACCCTTATTTGTATAGCTAATATAGGTAATTATTTAAGAAAGAAAAATATTAAAAAGTATAATAATCTGTAAAGGAGATAGGTTTAGATGTTAAAAAAAGTTAAAGTGACAGCTTTATTATTATCCATATCTTTACTGATAGGTTGCGGAAGTAAAATAGAGGATAATGCAAGTGAAAATATGAATAATGATACAGCTAAAGAAAAAGTATTAGTATATGGAAGTGGAGATTATACCAGTATAAATCCAGCACTTTTTGAACATGGGGAAATTAATTCACTTTTATTTAATGGATTAACAGCTCATGATAAAGATAATAACATTATTCCAGCATTAGCTAAAAGTTGGGATTATGATGAAGCAACTTTAACTTACACATTTCATTTAAGAGATGACGTTAAATGGCACGATGGAGAGCCATTTACAGCTGAAGATGTTAAGTTTACTTATGATACAATTAATAATCCAGATAATGGTTCAGAAATAGCAACAAATTATGAAGATATAACAAATATTGAAATAGTAGATGACTACACAGTTAAAATAACCTTAAAAAATAAGAATGTTGCAATGTTAGATTATTTATCTGTAGGTATAATTCCTAAGCATATATTAGAAGGCCAAGATATAATGACAAGTGATTTTAATAGACATCCTATTGGGACAGGACCATATAAATTTGC
Organism: Clostridium sp. NSJ-145; assembly: GCF_021044725.1. Lineage (NCBI taxonomy): Bacteria > Bacillati > Bacillota > Clostridia > Eubacteriales > Clostridiaceae > Clostridium > Clostridium sp. NSJ-145. The sequence continues at coordinate 38,037 of NZ_JAJNOS010000016.1, read as the reverse complement.
TAATTGGGATGAAGGCCAGGGGATTACATTAGTAAAAAATGAAGATTATTTTAGAAAATCTCCTAATATAGATAAAATCATATTTAAGATAGTTAATGATACAAAGGCAAGAGTAATGCAATTAAAGTCTGGAGAATTAGATTTAGCTCAAGTAACTCCAAAAGATATTGAAACATTTAAAAATGATGATAATTTCGTAGTAGATATAATGAAAACTTCAGATTATAGAGGTATAATGTATAATTTTAATTATCCATTATTTAAAGAAAATAGAGAACTACCAAATGCTTTAAGCTATGCAATTGATAGAGAAGCCATAGTAGACAATATTTTATTAGGATATGGTGATGCTGCTTACTCTCCGCTTCAAATGGGAATATATAATGATTCTGAAATAGAAAAGTTTGAGTATAATCCAGAAAAAGCTAAGCAATTATTAGAAGAGGCTGGATGGAAGCTTGGAAGTGATGGAATATATAGCAAGAATGGAACAAAATTAAGCTTTGAACTAGTTTGCATGGAAGGTGACCAAGAAAGAATTGATATGGCAAACTTTGCAGCCCAAGAGTTAAAACAAATAGGAGTAGATGTAAGGGTAACTGTAAAATCTGATATTGATTGGGAAAACCAAGCCGCATTTTTAATTGGATGGGGAAGTCCATTTGACCCAGATGACCATACATATAAGGTGTTTTCAACTAATGGAGGTGCTAATTACAATTCATATTCCAATGAAAAGATAGATGAACTACTTACTAAAGCTAGACAAACGGATGTTTATGAAGAAAGACTAGAATATTACAAAGAGTTCCAAGAGGAAATGACAAAAGATCTTCCTTATACATTTTTAGCATATATTGATTCTATTTATGTAGCTAAAAATAATTTAGAAGGAATAACTAAAGAAACAGTTTTAGGACACCATGGAGTAGGGATATTCTGGAATGTTGAGGATTGGGATTTAAAATAAGAAGATATATTATATAGTTATCAATATTAATAAATAATAGGAGATTATTTATAATGGATACAGTGCTTGAAGTTAAGAATTTGCAAGTGAATTTTAAAACTAAATATGGCGAAGTTAAAGCGGTAAGAGATGTATCATTTGATTTGAAAAAAGGAGAAATCTTGACAATTGTAGGAGAGTCAGGATGCGGCAAATCAGTTTTATGTAGAAGCATACTAAAGTTGTTACCTGAAAATGCATATGTAAAAAGTGGTCATATATTATTAAATGGCAATAATATATGTAATCTTACTGATAAGATGATGTCAAAGATAAGAGGTAAGGAAATATCTATGATTTTTCAAGACCCAATGACATCATTGAATCCTACTATGTCTATAGGAAAACAAATATCAGAAGCTGTTAGAGTTCATAATAAAGTTACTAGGAAAGAAGCTAAGAAACGAGCTATAGAATTAATAGATTTTGTGGGAATAGATGAAGCAGAAAGTAGATATAACCAATATCCATATGAATTTTCAGGTGGAATGAGACAACGTATAGCCATTGCTATAGCATTAGCATGTAATCCTAAAGTTTTAATAGCAGATGAGCCTACGACAGCGTTAGATTCTATAATGCAGAATAAAATATTAGATTTAATAAAATCAATACAGATGAAAACTAATATTTCAATAATATTTATTACCCATGATATGGAAGTGGTAAATAGAATTTCAGATAGAATTGCTGTAATGTATGCAGGTAAAATAGTTGAAATAGGTAAAAAAGAAGAGATATTTTTAAATGCTGTTCATCCATACACAATAGGATTAATGTCATCTATAGCCGCTTTTAATATGGACAAAGAATATCTACCGACTATAGAAGGAATGCCACCAAGCCTCTTAAACCCACCAAAGGGAGATGCTTTTGCATTAAGAAATAAGAATCCATTAGTAATAGATTTTTTAGAAGAACCACCAATGTTTAAAGTTAGTGAAAGTCATTATGCTGCAACATGGTTACTACATCCAAAAGCAGCTATAGCAAGAGAGGAAATTAGAGCTAAAGAGGAGAAGTTAGATATTAATGAATAAAGAAAAACTTTTAGAGATAAAAAGTCTTAAGCAATACTTTACCTTAAATAATAATAAAATAATAAAGGCTATAGATGACGTTTCACTTGATATTTATAAAGGTGAGTTTTTAGGATTAATAGGGGAATCAGGCTCAGGTAAATCTACATTAGGAAAAAGTATAGTAGGTATTAATAAAATAACTGGTGGAGAGATTAAATATGATGGTATCACTATTAGTGATAAAAAATCAAAAAGAATTAAGAGGGAAATAATAAGTAAAAAGATACAATTTATTTTTCAAGATTCTACATCCTGTTTAAATTCTAGAATGACAGTTAAAGATATTATTGAAGAGCCAATGAAACTTCAAAAGCTGTATAAAAGTAAAAAGGAGAGAGAAAAAGTAGTATATGACTTACTCGATGTTGTAGGATTAGATAGAAGTAGTATAAATAAGTATCCATACGACCTTTCAGGAGGACAAAGACAAAGAGTTGGTATAGCTAGAGCTATTTCAACAAAGCCAGAATTTATTATAGCAGATGAACCTATTGCATCACTTGATGTATCAATGCAAGCACAAATAATAAACTTATTTAAGAAAATTAAAAAAAATAATAATTTAACCTTCCTTTTTATATCTCATGATTTATCTATGGTTAGATATATTAGTGATAGAATAGCGGTGATTTATAAGGGGAAAATAGTAGAGGTTGCACCTACTGATGAATTATATTCTAACCCAATACATCCTTATACTAAAATGTTGATAGCAGCTAATTTACAAGAAGATAATTCTAGTAATAAGAAAGATGGATTTAAAAATAAAGATTACGATATAAAATATAATGAAAATTACAATGAAGATGCAAAGTGGATAGAAGTTAGTAAAGAACACTTTGTTTTGATTGATAAGCTTATTTAAATATAAGGCTATGTTTTAAATAAGCGTTGATAATGGAAAATATAAAAGTTAACCAATTGTGATATGCTCCCATTATAGAACAGTTTTATTATTTTAACTGTATACTATAATGGGAGCATATTATTTATATTTTACAATTAGAAGAAGATAAGGTTGGTTTTGAATAATTAAAGGAAATGCTAAAAAAATAGAGGGATAGAATAAGTAGCTAAAAGAACAAGTGAAACTTAATTATAATGTAGAATATGGAAGAAATTATGATATAATATGGTTATAAAGGTAAAATTTTAAAGAATTTACATATTGAATAATAGATTATATATTTGGTATAAAAAAGGGGTGAGAGGTTTGATAATAGGAAATAGAAAAAAGGTATTATTTAAGATTGTTCCATATGAGTATAGAAGTTTAGAGTTATATTTAGAGAAGATGGCTTTAAAGGGATGGAAGTTCGAGGATATACAAGGAGAGTTTTTAAGCTTTGTAAAAATAGATCCAACTCAAATAAGATATTGGGTAGATATAAATGATACTAATAAAATAAGAAATATTGAAGACACAATAAAAAATGGAGGGACTAATAAATTAGGGTGGAATTTGATTTATAGATACAATGAAATAGACATTTATTCTAGGGAAGATGGTGTTGAAGAAGTTCATGAAAAAATAAATCAAAAAGAAAAATTTAAAGATATAGCCAAATTGTCATTAAAAAATATTTCAATGACTTTGATAACTGTATTTTTACTAGCAGTTACTACATTATCAGATGAATTTGTCAATGTAATTGTCAATGATGATAAAATTATAATGTTAATTATCACTACAATGATAATAGTATATCAATTAACGCATATTACAAGCTTTGTTACCTGGTACATTAGAGGGAAGAAATCACTTAGGAGAAATGAGGAGGTTTCTTATAAGATACATTGGTTATCTAAAATTAGAATAGTAATTAATACTGTGGTAATAGTAAGCGGAATTACTGCTTTAATTTATTTAGGGATTTTAACTCCAGATAATAGTATTAATGAAATAATTGGAGTTGCAATGTTTTTATTAGTAATATTAATAATAATTAATTTAGTAGGAAAAAACTCAGGCAGTGTTTCAAAGAAAAGGAGAATTGATATTTTTAATATTATTGGATTGGGCTTATTAATATCAATCTTAATAGGAAGAAATTATATTCATAAAGATACAAATTATAATAATAATTATAATCTCAATAAGGAATTTAATTTAACTTTAGAGGATTTTAATGATAAATCAGTTAACGCTGGTAGGAATTACATTAATGAAAATAAAGGAACATTTGCATCACAGTTATGGTTTTACGATGAAGGCAGTAATGGGGATCTTGATTATAATTTCTTTGAAAGTAATTATAAATGGATAATGGACAAGTATTTAGAGGATAGAATTAAATGGATAAATACTTTAGGAAATTCTTCAGTTGAAAAAGTAAATTATAATGAAGTAGTTACATTATATACTTTGCAGGAAAGAAATTTTTATATGCTAGTTTCAGAAGACAAGGTAATTGATTTTATAAATTTAAATTATAGATATGATAAGGAAGAATTTATTAATAAAGTATATGAAGAAATATTCTTGGGCAAGAGTTAATTAAAGGTTAGATAATAACATAGGTAATAAAGAATATTATTTATATGTCTAATCAGAGTTAATGAAGAAAAAATACTAATATAATTAGGAAATAGTGGAATAAAGTTATGGAGGAGAGGAAGGACAATGTTTAAATTTAATGAAGAGTATGTAATACAAAAATTAAAGGAATTACTTGAGATTGACAGCACAACAGGATACTTTCGTCTAATTCAGAATTATCTTATAAATGAAATGGAAGAACTGAATATCCCAAGTGAAGAAGTACATAAAGGTGGACTAATTGCAGATATTGGTGGAGAAGGAGAACCTTTAGTGATAATGGCTCATGGTGATGACATAGGTCTTATGGTACGTTATATCAAGGATAATGGGGCACTTGTGGTAACTAATGTAGGAGGATTAAGAGAAGAGGATGCAACAGGGGTAATCTGTAGGTTACATACTCGTAATGGACATATTTATACAGGATGTGTGAGAAGGGTTCATTCTTGTGCACATGTAAGGCCAGATTCTGATAATAATGCGCCTTTAAATTATAATACAAACGTAGAATTTGTATTAGATGAAGATGTAAAGTGTAGACAAGATGTACTTGATTTAGGAATTAGAGTTGGAGATATAATAGCCTTAGATGCAGGTTTCCATATGAATAATGGATATATCACAAGCCGTTTCATAGATGATAAAGCTTGTATAGCAGTTTTACTCGGTGTTATGAAATACATAAAAGATAATAATATTGTATGTAAAAGAAATGTGAAAGCATTTTTTACAATGTTCGAAGAAATTGGTCATGGAGGAGCATGGCTTCCTGAGGGAACTAAAGATATTATAGCATTAGATATTGCTCCAGTTTCACCAACACAGGTATCAAGTGAGAAGAAAGTATCTCTGTTTGCGAAGGATTCAAGATTCCCATACCATTATGAAATGCTAACAGAACTAGTGGAAGCAGCTGAAAAAATTGGTGTAGATTACGAAATTGATGTATTTACACCAAGATATGGAACAGATTCAGATTTTGCTATAACTGCTGGTAACAATGTAAGACATGCGGCATTAGGACCAGGGACAAGCGGTAGCCACGGATATGAAAGAACTCATATTGATTCTCTAAATAATATGTATCAACTATTACTACAATATATAATTGGATAGTTACTATAAGAAATCAATTAACAAATAAACTTTCTGTTTAAGAAAAAGATATTTTAGGATATAATAAAAATATATATAAGTGGTTAGGAGGGATAGAATGGATATTATAAGAGATTATATATATACTGAAAGTGAGTTTGAAGAAATTCAAAAGAACTTTAATGGTAAAGCAGAATTTGATAATGGTTCTATCTTTTTAAGTTCAAATACATCTATTGAGCATAATAGAATTAAAAGAAAAATATTAGCAAAACTTGATAATTTCTTTAATGGTTCAAAATGTGAGCCGTTTGATGAGCAGATAGAAGTTATATTTAAAAATAATGAAGAGATTTATAAGTATAAACCGGATATTTTTGTTATGTGTGAGAACGCTACTAAAAAAGGAGAAAGTTTTACATCATCACCTAAAATTATTTTTGAGGTTGTTTCAAAAACTACAGCTTCTCATGATTATATAACTAAACTTGCTGTATATCAAAAGTTTAAAGTAGAGGAATATAATATAGTTGAACAAACAGGAAAGATAATACAATATGCTCTTGTAGATAATCAATATATTATATCTGATGTTTATAAAAATGATGATGTATATCAAAGCACTGTATTTAATGATTTAAAGATTAATTTAAAAGATATTTATTAGTATAAAAAATGAACTAAACATAGTCAACAGGTTCGGGTTTAGGATGAAAAACTTAAAATCGCAACTAAAATCACGTTAAAATTCACACTACTCTAAATTGATTATTTAAGTTAATTTAGAGTAGTTTTTTATTAAATTTTTATATAAAATCGTAAGCATAATTGAACTGATAATAATTTTATTAAAGTGGTAAAGTATCTTGCGATTTTAACTTAAAAATTATAACAAAAAAGAAGTTTTGGAATAAATTAGTAAATTATGTTAATATAATAGTGTGCAATTAACGAAGAACTGTATTTTTATGAGAAGTAGTTGGGGATTAGATTACTCTGTAAGTATAAAGAAGGACTTATTGTATTAGAACAGATAAATAAGTTTTAAGGAGGGGATTTGATGAAGATATTAAAAATGCTTTTAAGTACAATATTTTTAATAACTCTTATAGCGTGTACTGATAAAATAAATGATGATGATTTAAAAAGTATTATTGATGAACCTTTAGTAGGGTATATTTATGATGATAATACTAGTAGATACATTAATGAGGATAATGGAATTTGGTATATAAGAGAAAATGAGAAAAATATTATTCCTAAAGAAGAATTTGTAGAAAAAAATTCAATTATCAATTCAGAGAATTTTATTATTGAAAATAGAGAAAATTCTGTATGGGAATTAAGTGAAATACAGGAAGTAATAGTTGAAGTTAGAGATACTTTTTATAGCTTAGCAGATGAAAGCTATAGTAAACACTATAGAATGGATAAAGATTGGTACTATGAGCAAGTAAAAAAGCTAAATAATTTAGATGATATAGATATTATTCAATGGCATGAACCATTTAAATTACCTATATACATAGACTCAAAGGAATAGAGATAAATCTTAATTTAATATTAGAGTAATAAATTTTAAGATATAAACTAGCTTAAAAATATAGAGTTGACACTTATATTCTTTTTATAAGTGAAACATTTTAAAGTTATAGAAACTAAAAAGTCGGCAGATATGATATGTTTCCTTTATAGTAGACAGTTAAAATAATAAAAAACTGTTACTATAGAGAGGCATTTCAATACTGCCGACTTTGCTTTATTATTTTATTCTGGATTGGCTTGTGAAAATGCTTGCGATTTTCAATGTGAAAAACTTTTTTTTACTTCAAAACTGAAGATGTTGTAAACATAGTAAGTGTATTATTTTTGTAATTAAAGTTTTTCAGAGAAATATTCTTAAAAAGTGTAGTTTTTAGAATATAAAATTACTATAATGAAAAGTAAAGATTTTAAATGAGTTTTTATGTTAAATATATAAACGAAAAAATCTTTTATTAAGTATAAGATTAGTTTTATAGGAGGAATATTATTTGATTTTATTTTTTACCGGTACAGGAAATAGTAAATACGTAGCTAAAGCTATAGCAAATAAGATAAATGATGAGGTTGTATCTCTTAATAATGTAATAAAATATACAATGGCAAAGACATTTAGATCAGATAAGCCATTTATAATTGTAGCTCCAATTTATGCTTGGAGATTTCCAGCTATAATTGAAGATTTAATAAGTAAGGCAGAGTTTATTGGAAATAATGAGATATACTTTATTGGAACAATGGAATCACAATCAGGAAACTGTTATAAATATTGCAAAAAGATATGTGATAAAAAAGGACTAATTTTTAAAGGATTCTATGGAGTTAAGATGCCTGGAAATTATGTTATTTCTGAGGCTATGCCAGATAAAGATAAAGTAAATGAAATTTTAAATGCAGCAAATCCTGTTATTGAAAAGCTTGCAGAAAAAATTAAAAATGATGAAAATATTGAAAAAGACGATAAAACACCTTTTTCTTGGCTTTTATCTTCAGCTGTAAATGGTGCCTTTAATAAATTTATGGTTAGCAGCAAAAATTTTGTAGTTTCAGATAGATGTATTACATGTGGAAAATGTGAAAAATGTTGTCCAGTTAATAATGTTAAAATAAGAGATGGTAAACCTAAGTTTGGAGATAAATGTATTAACTGTTATTCATGTATTCATCACTGTCCAAAAGAAGCCATAAATATAAAAGGGAAAAGTGAAAATCATGGCAGATATCTTTGTCCAGAATATAATGAGAAATAGTTTTAAATATAATACTAAAGAGAAAATTGCAAAGGAAGTGATGAGATGGGTTCAAGTAAATGTAGTTTAAGAAAAGAAGTAAAAAATGAAATAGCTAAGTATATAGATTCTGAATTTACTATTGAAATGATTAAAGAGATTGTAAATTACATAAGAACAACTCATAGAGTTAAGATTGATGATTCTAGTTTTGATAAGTACAATCCAGAGTCTAAAGTTACTTTAAAAGATAATGGACCTTTTAATATATATGATTACATGTATGTAAAGGACTTTTTATATGAATTATCTTGGGAAGGTTCTTACGTTGAAGCTTTAGAAGAAATTGAGTTTTCTGATGAGTCTAAAGATAAATTTAAAAATGTTCAAAAGGTTAATAAAGGTGTATCAAAGTATATACCAAAGAAGAACGCTACCATTTCTGAAATAGTATATAAGTATGTTCCAAAGGATATTGCTGCTGTTTTATATGAAAAAGTAGAAAAAACTATGGAGCTGAAAAAAGGTGAATTATATAAAAGCTTTAAGAAAAGATATAATACAGAATATCTTTTTAATAGCGTAAGGTGGTACAAGAGAACTAGGGACGGAAAAGTTTATTATGATATAGACTTACAGGAACTAGATGATAATAAAAGGGTAAGATTAGAAGAGCAGATTAAAACTGAAATAGGCAATGCCTATAAGTCTAGATGGGGAAGTCATATTTCAGCCAAGGTGATTTCATTAGAAGATAAACTATTGTTAGATGTTTATAATGAAGGATGCAAGCTATTAGAAATCCCTAATGAATACTCTACAGAAATTGTAAAGGAAGAAAATAGCTACAATGAAGAAATCTTAGCTAAGCTTATGATAGAAAACTGCAAAGAAGCTGCGAAAGATTCAAAGGGGATAAATAGGCTTAAAGTTAAGGTTGTTAACTCTATTGATAGCAAGCTAAATAATCTTAATAGCATAAATATTTATAAGACAGATGACCATATGAAGCTGTTTTTAGAAAATGCTAGAGAGATGATTTTCGGATACTATAAAAGTGTTAATCTAAAAGGCTTTAATAAAGCTCTTATAGCTAAAGAAGATGATATTAACAAGCTTATAAGAAGAGTTGCAGTAGTTGAAAATATTATTTATGAGAAGTATTTAGAGGAAAATCCTAAAGCTCCATCTATTGATGATATGGAGGACTTTGAAGAATGTATCCCTTGGATATGTACTAAGGGGTTAATATGGACATCTGAAAATATCTATATTAAAAACAAAGTTAAAGATGAGATTGAAGAGATAATATTAGACAGTCCAATTGATGAATATGAAGAAGCAAGAAGAATGAAAAGACACTTCTATCTTCATGTTGGTGAGACTAATACAGGTAAGACATATGCAAGCATACAAAAGCTTATGGATGCAGAATCAGGTGTATATTTAGCACCACTTAGATTATTAGCATTAGAAGTTCAAGATAAGCTAAGAGGTGAAAATATAGCCTGTTCATTATTAACTGGAGAAGAAGAGGATATTATTTCATATGCATCACATATTTCTTCTACAATAGAAAAGCTACAGATTGAAACGCATTATGATATATGTGTTATAGATGAAGCTCAGATGATAGCTGACAAGCAAAGAGGATGGGCATGGACTAGAGCAATAATTGGGGTATTAGCTCCAGAAATTCATATATGTATGGCTCCAGAAGCTAAGGATATAATAATAAAACTTATAAAAGATTGTAAAGATACTTATGAAATTATAGAGCATAAAAGAGATACAGAGCTTATATTTGAAGATAAGAAGTTTGACTTAAATAAAGATGTTAAAAAAGGAGATGCTTTAGTTGTCTTTGGTAAAAAGAAAGCTTTAGCAGTTTCAGCACAGCTTCTTAATAACAATATAAAAACAAGCATAATTTACGGCTCACTGCCATACTCCACAAGAAAGAAGCAGTTTGAAAGATTTTTAAGTGGGGAGACAGAAGTAATAGTTTGTACAGATGCCATTGGAATGGGAGTAAATCTTCCTATAAAACGTATTGTCTTTTTAGAAACTAGAAAATTTGATGGTATATCTTTAAGAAAGCTTAGTGTTCCTGAGATAAAGCAGATAGCAGGAAGAGCAGGCCGTAAAGGAATTTACGATAAAGGCTATGTTACAGCAGCTACAGACAGTAACTTAATAAAGAATGCCTTAACAGCAGAAACAAAGAAAATAGATAAATGCTATATAGGAATTCCTGATTCACTTTTAGAACTAGATATAGATATTGTAGATGCATTAAAGACATGGAGCTTAGCAAAAGTTAAAGGATATTATAAGAAAGCAGATGTTACAACTATAATTTATCTTTTAAATAGATTAAAAGCTCTTAATATAAAAGCATCTAAAAGTGATATGTTAAAGATGGCAACAATTCCTTTTGAAGAAAATAATAAGACAGTAATGGCATTATGGGAAGAGTACTGCATTATGTATAGTGAAGGAGCAGTAAACTTAAAGAAGCCAAGACTTAAAAACATTGTAAATACAAAGAAAGAGCTTGATGAACTTGAGAGCTACTATAAATCATTAGAATTAAACTATTCCTTTGGAAAAAACTTTAATATGATGATAAATAATAGATATATTTCAAGTGAAAAAGAAAATACAGCAAATAAGATAAATGAGTTGCTTTTAACTAATCTACTTGACCATGAAAGAGTGTGCAAGGACTGTGGTAAAAAACTATCATGGGATTATCCAAGTGATAGATGTAGATTCTGTAAGGAAAAAATGATGGAGCTTAAAGGCGAAAGATTTAATTTTAGATTTAGGGAAAGAAGAAAACCAGACTTCAGAGCAAGAAGAAGCAGAAGAGGATATTATTAAATTAGCTTTGTTTTAAAATAATGTATAAAAAGGTATAGCATATAGGATGTCCAATAGGGACATCCTTTTAAATTGCAATATTTTTGAATTATGCACTAAAAAATACTGAATATTCATCTTTGAATAATGCGGTATTTTTATAAAACTAATTTTATATTTTTTTATATATTAGAATATTTTCTTATATATTAGTGGTATTGTACCAGATTTTATTATTATGAATATCCCTAATCCTATAAATATTATTGGAATAATTATATGTTTATATTTTTCAATGTTTCTTTGAATAAAGGGATATTCAGATAAACTTTTACCAATATAGCACCACAATGCTATAAGAAGAATAAATATTACCACTGTTATAAAAATATCCATTGAATTCATACTTGTAAAAAGTGGTATATAAATCCCTATATTATCCCCGCCATTAGCTAAAGTCATACTAGCTACTTTAAAAACACTGGGGTTAATCAAGCTTTTTATAACTTTTGTCATACTATTATCATTATTTTCTGTTGTTTTCTCTAAGTTATTATTTCTATTTTCTTGATCTTCTGTACTTTCTATACCTTTTCTCTCTTTTTTATATTTAATATATTCATTTATTCCTAAATATATTGGGGCTAGTCCAAGCAAACCTACATATTCATTTGGAATTATGGATATACCTAAAGCTCCTATAATGCTTATTGCTATTAAAGCACTTATTCCTAAGTACTGTCCAATAATTATATGACGTGTTTTCATACTATTATTTATTTGTGAGAAAAATAGCATAAGTACAAAAATATCATCAATATTTGTGGCTACAAATGAAGTTAATGCTGTTATTATTGTTCCAAACATCGTATCCCACCTTATAATAACTCATAATATAACATATTCATTAGACAACGTATTATTCAATTTTAAAAGAAGGTCTTTACTAATTACTTCGCAATAATATCATATTCATATTCTAAATTTCACTATAAATTAAATATTGTAGATTTCTCCATAACGTAATTTTGTAACAAAACCCCATTTCTTTCTACGGTCTGTTTTTTAATAACCTTGTATCCTCGCTTTTCAAAAAATGGTTTTGCTGTAATTGAAGCATATGTAGTTATTTTTTCAACATCAAAAATACTTTCTAATTTATCACAAATTGCAGTTGCAATTCCTTGATGTTGATAGTCCTTATGAACGTATAATCTATCTAGATATCCTGTTTTATCTATATCACCAAAACCAACTATAATTTCATCTTCAACTGCAACAACTGAAAAATGTGACATTAAAGATTGATTCCATTTCTCTAAATCGATAGACCCTGTTGCCCATACATTTAACTGTTCTTCTGTATAATCATTTGCATTAATAGAATGTACTGTATTGTAAAACAGTTCCGTTAACTCTTTGCAATCTGATGTTTCATACCTTCTTATAAGCATTCCTAATCCCCTTTGCAAATTCATATTTCACTAATAATTTAATACAATTATATAGCAAGTATACCGTAATTTATATATTAATTATAAATTACGGTATTATTTAGTTTTCAAAGATTATTTAGTTCGCAATAATATTATATTGTTCTCCTGATATTCACTAGAAATTGTAATTTATTTGGCTTTGTTTTAATAAATTGTTGAAATTCTATAGATGAAGAAATCGCTGAAAATAGGTTTAATAAGGGAAAGTGCTGTCCTTTAGAAAGAAATAAGTCTAAAAAATTCTTTATTCATACTAATTCAACACATTCTATATCTTTAATAAAGGATTTTAAGGTTATACAACCTATACATGTATAAAAAGTAAAATTTGTTCTAATTTTACTATTTTTAATATATATTAAATATAATGATTGATGAACAATTGTTATATTGTGCGAGTTAATCGTTTATTAAATTATTAAAATGAGAAATTGAAAGTGGATGAAATCTCAATATGAGAAAAGAGCGAATTAATTATTTGGTGCAGTTGTAATAACTGATAGTAGGTTGTGCCAAGAATAAATTTATATATACTATCAGTAAACTGTACCAATTTTCTATTGATAAAAAATATATGAAAAGAGGGACAGTTATGAATTATAGTGAATTAAAAGAGTTATGGAAAAAAGATGAGCAGGCTACATTTAAGGGATGGGATTTCTCTTACTTAGAAAATAGATGGGATGCTGAAGAGTTACCTTGGAACTATGAGGACATAGTAAAGAAATATTTAAATCCAGATTATAAATTATTAGATATGGGGACTGGTGGGGGAGAATTTTTATTATCACTTAATCATCCTTATAATAATACATCTGTTACAGAAATGTGGATACCCAATGTTGAATTATGCAAACAAAAATTAGAACCACTTGGAATTGAAGTAAAGCAAGTATTTAATGATTGGGAATTACCTTTTAAAGATAATACTTTTGATATAATTATTAATAGGCATGAGTCTTTTGATATTAAAGAAGTAAAGAGAATACTAAAGCCAGAGGGTATTTTTATTACTCAACAAGTTGGTGGAAAGAATAATGAGGTATTATCTAAGACATTAATAGAGGGGTTTAAGCCATTATATGCAGATAATACTTTGGAGAACACCTTGAAAAAATTAGAGAATAACTTCTTTGAAATTTTATATGCTAACGAATATTTTCCTTATCTACGTTTTAAAGATATTGGAGCAATCGTTTATTTTGCTAAGGTTATTGAATGGGAATTTCCTAATTTCTCTGTAGAAAATTGTTTTGATAAACTATGTAAATTAAATGAAGAGATAAATATTAAAGGCTATATAGAAAGTATTGAACACAGATATATAGTAGTTTGTAAAAAACAAAAATAATTATATTAAGATTAAGTTAGATATATAAACAATCTTAAACTGTTGCAATTCAAAAGGATGTCCACTTAGACATCCTTTTATGTTATACTTATTTCCACATTATTTTAAAACAAAGCCATTTATTTCTGTTTGGAGTTATGCTAATTTTCTGCAATAAATCTCAATCGCCGTAGCAATAAATGCAGCAGTACCTTCTCCGTTTTGGTCAATATTTTGGGTAAAACGTTCATCACCGATATACATCAGTTCAAGATAAGATAATATCTCTTTTGTACAATTATAAAAATTAGCGGTAATGTAACATTTCCATTTTTCCACAAGAGCTTGAGCTTCCTTGCTATTTGGTTGAATATGACGATTTTCGGCAATCTCATTTATTTTTACTTCCAAAAAGTCTCCGTTTCCTTTAAGATATCTGCGGTTGGTGTTATTGTTGCCTCATATATAGATTTTCCTGTCTTTTCTAAATAGTGTTGGATTAAAGCGTAACCGCAAGCATATCCACCATCAGTTTCTGATTTCAGTGGGATGCCTATACATTGCCACTTGAATTCAAAAGGTTTCATCAGCTCATATCGATAAATATTTTCTTTTTCTTCCTTTGATGCAGTCATCATTTTGCGAAAAATATCATCAGATCGAATTGCTTTAATATTCATAATTAAATCCTCATTTCGTATTTTAGCGTTGTGTTCGAACCACAATTAAAGAGTACACTATTACGTAACGTAAGGGTCAATGCTTTTTTTATATATTTTTAAACATGTATTGTTTAAACAGTTTATAAATATAAATAGAATAATTTCAATAATAATAAGAGATTAATATGTATTTTAAGAGTGTGATTATATGAATAAATTAAGAAAAGTTGTATTAGTTGAGGGGATAGTACAAGGTGTTGGATTTAGGCCGTTTGTATATAAGTTAGCAGCTGATTTTAAATTAAAGGGATGGGTTAATAATACTTCTTTAGGTGTTATTGTGGATATTGAAGGAAGAGAAGAGCAGGTTCTTTCATTTATAGAAATGCTAAAAAATAATACTCCATCATTAGCTAAGGTTTCAAATATAACTATTCATTCTAAAGAGTTAATTGGATATGAAACCTTTGAAATTAAATTTAGTGAAGAAGATGACAATATATCAACACTTATATCACCAGATATTTCAATATGTGATGATTGTAAGAAAGAAATTTTTGATGTTGAAAATAGAAGATATAGATATGCCTTTACTAATTGTACAAATTGCGGTCCTAGATTTTCAATTATAAAAAAGCTTCCTTATGATAGAAAAACAACTACAATGGAAGCATTTAAAATGTGTCCTCAATGTAAAAAGGAATATACAAATCCATTAGATAGAAGGTTTCATGCACAGCCTAACGCATGTCCAGAATGTGGTCCACAACTTTGTCTTGTAGATAATAAAAATCAAAAGATAGATACAAAAGATTCAATAAAAGAAGCTATATCTTTAATTAAGGAAGGAAAAATTTTAGCTATTAAAGGTATAGGAGGCTTTCATTTAGTTTGTGATGGTAGAAATTATGAAGCTATAAAGTTGCTTCGTGATAGAAAAAAGAGACCTTATAAGCCTATGGCAGTTATGGTTAAAGATTTAGAGGTGGCAAAGAAATATTGCTATTTAAGCAAAAGAGAAGAGGAGGTAATTTTAAGTAATAAAAGACCTATAGTTATCTTAAAAAGAAATATGGAGATACATCTACCAGATAATTTAGCTCCATATAATAAGACTTTAGGAGTAATGCTTCCTTATACACCATTACATTATCTATTATTCGATGAAGGAATAGAAATTTTAGTTATGACAAGTGCTAATATAAGTGGAGAGCCTATGATTTATAAAAATGAAGAGGCATTGGAAAGGTTAAATAATATTGTAGATTATTTTTTGATACATAATAGAGATATTTATTTACCTATAGATGATTCAGTAACGAGAGTATCTTTAAAAGATGAAAGAATAATTAGGGTAGCTAGAGGATATTCCCCTATTACAGTAAATATGAAAGGTTCAGGTAAAATTTTAGCTTGTGGCTCACATCTGAAAAATACATTAGCAATTTCTAAAGAAGATAATATTTTTATAAGTCAATATATAGGAGATATGGAAAATGCAAAAACTTATAATAGCTTTGAGAGAAATTTAAATAATTTTAAGCAGATTTATAAAATAGAGCCAGAAATAATTGCATATGACTTACATCCAGATTATTGGAGTAATGATTTAGTTAATAATTTTAAAGGTGAAAGAGTTGCAGTTCAGCACCATCATGCTCATATAGCAAGTTGCATAGCTGAAAATAATATTAATGAAAAAGTAATAGGTGTTGCATATGATGGGACAGGCTATGGAGATGACGGAAATATTTGGGGTGGGGAGTTCTTAATATGCAACTTACAGGAGTATAAAAGAGTAGGGCATTTAAATTATTTTTCATTACCAGGTGGAGAAAGTGCAATAAAAGAACCTTGGAAAATAGCATTATCTAAGCTTTATAAAACTTATAGTGAAGAAATATATGACTATTTACCTGAAGAGTTAAATAATAAGAAAACTAAGTTTATATTAACTATGATAAAAAATAATATTAACTGTCCTTTAACTTCAAGTATGGGAAGACTTTTTGATAGTATTGCAGCGTTGCTAGGATTTAATAGAAGAGTAACTTTTGAAGGTGAGGCAGCAATTTTCTTAGAAAATATATCAGATAAAACAAAGGTTGAAAGCTATAAATATGAGATAAATAAAATAAATGAAAAATATATTATTGATACAGATAATATTATAAAAGGGATAATTAGTGATATAAAAAGTAATATTGGTAAAGAAGTTATAGCTATTAAATTTCATAACTCAATAATAAATTGTACAGTAGAGATGTGTAAAAAGATAAGAGAAGAAAGCAATATCAATGCTGTGGCTTTAAGTGGTGGTGTTTTTCAAAATATTATACTTTTTGAAGGTATATATAATGGTTTGATATCAGAAGGTTTTGAAGTTTTCACTCATAAAAAAATCCCTTGTAATGATAGTGGGATAAGTTTTGGCCAATTAATGGTTGCAAGAGAAGCTTGTAAAGGAGAGGTTAACAATGTGTATAGCAGTACCAGCGGAAATTAAAAAAATCAATGGAGATATAGCTTTAGTAAGTTATGGTGGCGTAGCTTTAGAGGTAAATATATCTCTTATTGAAGAGCCTGAAATAGGTGACTATGTATTAATTCATGCAGGCTGTGCCATAGAAAAAATATGTAGGGAAGAAGCAATAAAGACTTTAGAAATTTTTAGAGAGTTAGCAGACGCTATGAATTAAGGTGAAAAGTATGAAGGAATTAATAGCATTTAAAAATCCTAAGCTAGTAAAAGAGATTTTAGAAAAACTTAAAAGGTTTAATAATGATGATATTACTATAATGGAGGTATGTGGCACTCATACAATGAGTATATTAAAAAGTGGTTTAAAGGAACTGTTACCTCAAAATATAAGGTTGATAAGTGGGCCAGGCTGTCCAGTATGTGTTACTCCTCAAGAGTATATAGATATGGCAATTGAATTATGTAAAAAAGAAAATGTTATAATTACAACCTTTGGTGATCTTGTTAGAGTTCCTGGGACTTACAGCCCCTTCAAAAGGAAAAAGCCTTAGGTAGAGATATAAGAGTAGTATTTTCACCATTAGATTCATTAGAGATTGCAAAAAGTAATCTGGATAAAGAAGTAGTGTTTTTAGGAGTTGGTTTTGAAACAACTGCTCCAATAATTGCACTTACTGTATATAATGCAAAGGAAAAAGGTATAGATAACCTTTCAGTATTAAACTCTTTAAAGACTATGCCTAATGTTATGAAAAGCTTAGTATCTAACAAAGAATTAAAGGTAGATGGATTTATTTGTCCAGGACATGTTGCAGCAGTTATAGGAGCTGAAGCTTTTGAAAATTTATCAATTGAAGAAAAATTACCTTTAGTTATAGCTGGCTTTGAGCCTTTAGATATTATTTCAGCCATATATAGATTAGTAGAAATGAAAGCAAATGGTGAAAGTAAGTTAGAAAATTTATATACAAGGATAGTAAAAAATAAAGGCAATGAGAAAGCTTTAAATATTTTAAATACTGTATTTCAATCATCAGATAGTCAGTGGAGAGGCTTTGGAATAATTGAAGGAACAGGCTTTAAATTTAAAGAAGATTATAAGGAGTATGATATTAAAAATAAGTTCAATATCAATATAGTAAACTCACAAATCAATAAAGGGTGCATTTGTGGAGAAATACTTAGAGGAGTTAAAGAACCATATGATTGTACATTGTACGGAAGTGTATGTACTCCATTAACTCCTATAGGTGCATGTATGGTATCAGAGGAAGGTACATGTGCAGCATATTATAAATATAACTAAGAGAGGTGATAAATTTGGACATAATAACCTTATCACATGGTAGTGGTGGACGAGCTACAAATAAATTGATAAAAGATTTATTTTATAAGCATTTTACTAACGAGTATTTAGCGCAGGAAAATGATTCTACAGTATTACCTAAGATTAATGGTAAACTTGCTGTAACTACAGATTCATTTGTAATTAATCCATTGTTTTTTAAAGGTGGAGATATAGGTAAATTATCTATTTGTGGTACCGTGAATGATTTAGCAATGAGTGGAGCAAAACCACTATATATTACAGTAGGTTTTATAATAGAAGAAGGATTATTACTATCTGATTTAGAGAAAATCGTTATTTCTATGGCTGAAACAGCAAAGGAAGCTAAAGTTAAAATAGTTACTGGAGATACTAAGGTAGTTGAAAAGGGAAGTGGAGATGGCATATTTATAAATACTACAGGTATTGGAGTTATAGAGGATAGTAATCTATATATTGGAGGGGACAAAGCTTCTGCTGGAGATAAGATAATAATTAGCGGAACAATTGGAGACCATGGAATAGCTATTATGAATATGAGAAAAAATCTAGATTTTGATGTACAAATAAAAAGTGACTGTGGACTACTTAATGGATTAATAGAGAATATTTTAAATACGAGCAAGAAGGTTAAAGTTCTTAGAGACCCAACTAGAGGGGGAGTTGCAACTACATTAAATGAGATTGCGAAACATAGCTTAGTTAGTATGGAGATAGATGAGGATAAGCTACCTATAAAAGAAGAGGTAAGTTCAATGTGCGATATTTTAGGTTTAGACCCTCTATTTATAGCAAATGAAGGAAAGTTATTAGTTATAGCGGAAAATGAAGATGCTGAAAAAATATTAAATACTATGAAAAAACATCCTATGGCGAAGGATGCAGCTATTATAGGTGAGGTAGTAAATGATGAAAAAAATAGAGTATATTTAAAAACTGAAATTGGTGGTAAGAGAATAATCAATATGCCAGAAGGAGAACTTTTAGTTAGAATATGCTAAAATTAATTATTTCTTAAACTTATAAGTAATTATTGTAGAATTTTGACACAAATTTCTAAAAATATGGTAAAATATGTTCAAAGGTGCTTCCTAATATATCAGAGATATGGACTGATTTTGTAAAATTATAAGTATTTAATGGTATATAGGGAGTGATTTTATCAATAAAATATTTATAAATGGGGGAAATAATAAAAATTATATGGGAAAGAAGAAGAAAATAACAATAGGATTAATAAGTGTTTTAGTATTACTTGTAGTTGTAGTAACTACCGCTTATATTTATGCAATACAGGGAGAAAAACTTGATGATAGTGATTTTTCTTGGATAACTACTGTGCCAATAGCACATAGAGGCTTAGATAATGGTGATGTACCTGAAAACTCAATGGAAGCATTTAAAAAAGCTATAGAAAGTGGATATGCAATAGAATTAGATGTTCAACTAACAAAGGACAAAGAAGTAATTGTATTCCATGATAGCAACTTATTAAGGATGACTGGTGATAGTAGAGATGTTAAAGATGTTGAATATGATGAAATAAAATCTTTAAAGCTTGAAAACACTGAGGAAACTATACCAACTTTAAAAGAGGTATTAGAATTAGTAGATAATCAAGTTCCTATATTGATAGAGTTAAAAGATGAGAAAGAAGCTACAGATTTAGCTGCAAAAACCTATGAGGTTGTAGAAAATTATGAAGGTAGATATCTAGTACAGTCTTTTAATCCATTTACTCTTGAATGGTTTAAAAATAATGCAAGTGAAGTTATAAGATGTCAGTTATCTAGTGATTTTACAGATGACCCAAATAATACTTTAGAATGGTATGAAGTATTTGTTCTTAAAAACTTATTATTAAACTTTAAAAGTAAACCTCATGTTATAGCTTATGATTTAAATTCTGTAGATAATTTATCTGTAGGATTATTAAAAGCAAAATATCCTATTTTATCTTGGACTATAGCAAATGAAGAACATATGCACATGGGCTATAAAAAAACAGATAATATAATTTTTGATAATATATTACCGTAATAAAGAAATAAGCCTAAGACTTTAAAGCAATAAATTAAAACAAAAAATAAGGTAGTATTTAAAAAAGTATTAATTTTTAAATTAACAATAAAAAGACTATGTAACACAAAAGTGAACATGGTCTTTTGTTATTTTACAGATATATTATTATAGAAGATTGAATAATTATTTCTTCTAAAGAGTTACATATAATACTTTCAGCTCTAGGAACTAAGTTAAAAACTTCAGATAATATATATGTATTTAAATGAATATACTAAAAGGATAATATTTTCAAGGAGATATTTATGCTCATTTTTACTCAAAGTGATTATATAATTCCTGTTACTTACGTTGATAAAGAAAAACTAGGTGTTAAGAGTTCAGGAATTAGAGGGAGAGAGTCAGCTTTTAATATGGCAAAAAGAGCAATTGAAGCAGTAAAGTCAGGTGAGAGAAAAAAGATGAATGCTATCTGGCTTGAAACATCGGGATGTTTTGGAGAAGCAATTTCTTTATTAAATGCAGAAGATCCAGATGTATTATACATGCTAAAGGAATTTCTTAATATTAAATATTTTGAGAGTATTCAAGGAGATGAAGACCAAGAAGCATTAGAGGAGTTATTTAGTATACTAAAGTCAGAATTTGTACTTATAGTTGATGGGGCTGTACCTTTAGCAGGAGATGGATTATTTACAATAATAGGTACATACAATGGAAGAAAAATTACAGCAAAGGAAGCTGTAAACTTTTTAGCTTCAAAGGCAAAGTATATAGTAAGCGTAGGAACTTGTGCATGCTATGGGGGTCCAACAGCAGCTAAACCAAATTTATCTGAAGCTGTAGGGGTAAGTGAATTCTTAGAAAGAAATGATGTAATAAAAATTCCAGGGTGTCCAGCTAATCCAGTATGGACTATGGGAGTATTGGGACATTTAGTTAATTATGGAGTACCAGAATTAGATAAAGAGGGCAGACCTTTAGCTTATTACGGAGAACTTATACATGATAGATGTCCAAGAAGGAGATTTTTTGATGCAGGTATATTTGCAAAAACCTTTGGAGGAGAAGAGTGTATGTTTTTATTAGGCTGTAGGGGACCAGTAACTTATGCTTATTGTCCTGTTAGTAGATGGAATGATAGTGAAAATTGGCCTATTGGAGACAATACAACTTGTATAGGTTGTGCAGCTCCAGGATTTCCAGATAGTATGGAACCATTTGTTAAATATGGAGGTGGTGAAGGTGCATAATATAATAGTAGATCCTGTTACAAGAGTTAGTGGACTTCTAAGTATAGAAGTGCAGGTTGAAAATAATAAGGTTGTAGATGCTAAGGCTTGTGGAAACCAGTTTAGGGGATTTGAAAAAATGTTCGAAGGTCGCTCGCCTTTAGATATGATAAGATTAACTCCTAGAATTTGTGGTATATGTTCAACACATCATGCTTTAACATCAGTTAGAGCTTTAGAGGATGCAATGAAAATTAATCCAGATGAAAATGGTAGAATTATTAGAGATATAGCAAACGGTTTTGAGTTTATACAAAATTATTTAAGATGGACATATTTCTTTGTTTTCCCAGATTATTTAGAAATTATCACTGTAAATCCATTGTTTAAGACAGAAACTCCTAAAGTGGCGGATTATAGATTAGATAAAGCAATTACTAATAAAATAAATGAAGATTATGTTGAAGCTATAAGGTTAAGTAGAGAAGCTCATAAGGGTTTAGCAGTTTTAGCAGGAAAAGCTCCACATCCTCATGGCATATGGGTAGGAGGAATAACTACAAATATAGATATACCACAAATTGAAAGCTGTAGATATATAATTACAATATTAAAAGATTTTATTATAAATAAATTAATTCCTGACGTAGAAATTATAGCTAAAGCATATAGTGATTATTTTAAAATAGGAGGCGGCCATGGAAATTTAATGAGTTATGGCTTATATGATAATTATGCACCTCCAATCCGATATTCATTGCCAAAGGTAAGAATTAATGGTAAGGAAGAAGATTTAGACATAAACAATATAACAGAAAGCGTTAAATATACATGGGCAGTTGATAATGGACAACCATTGATTCCAGGAAAAAGTAATCCAGCAAGCCCAGATCCAACAAAGCAAGGAGCGTATAGTTGGATAAATGCACCTAGATATAAAGGATTTGCAATGGAAGTTGGAGCATTAGCAAGAATGACATTAAGTGGTGAATATAAAGGTGGAATATCTACTATGGATAGAATTTTAGCAAAAGCCTATGAGGCTAAAAGAGTATGTGAGATAACTGAAGAATTAATAAAAATTGCAAAATTAGGAAAGGCTGTTCAGAAAGAGTGGCAAGTTCCTAGTAAAGCTTTAGGGGTAGGATTAAGTGAAGCTGAAAGAGGATCATTAGCTCATTGGATTTCAATAAATGATAAAAAGGTAGAAAATTACACAGTTATTCCACCATCTACATGGAATATATCACCTAAGGATGATAAAGGGGTAAGAGGTACTGCTGAAGAGGCATTAATAGGAACAGAGATTCAAGATATAACCAGTCCTGTTGAAGTTGGAAGAATTCTTAGGAGCTTTGACCCGTGTTTAAGTTGTGCAGCTCATGTGACTAGCGATAGACATAAAGCAGTAACAATAAATATATTGGCATAATACTTTATAGAAATAGGATTGAGATTATTATGATTAAAGTTATTGGGATAGGTAATATATTACTTTGTGATGATGGTATTGGTGTAAAAGTAGTAGAAAAAATTCAAGATTCATTAAGGAATATTAATGAAAATATTGAAGTAATAGTTGGAGAAACTAATTATCAATATTGTATAGAAGAAATTAAGGATGATGATTTAGTAATTATAATAGATTCAACGTATTTTATGAAAGAGCCTGGAACTGTAACAGTTAGAACTTTAGATAATTGCGATGAATTTCTTGATAAAATATATACAGGTCATGATATAAGTTTACTTAAAGCTATAAGATTAGAAAAACCTAATATAAAGGGATTTTTTATTGGAATTGAAATTGAAGTTATAGAGTTTTCTCTAGAGTTATCTGAAAGATTACAAAGTAACTTTGACAATATCTGTAAAGAGGTTTTAGATAATATCTATTCAATATTAACATCAGTTAGAGACAGCTAGTAAAGATGTAAGATAAAATAAATAATTAATGGTATAAAAGATGTGAAAGACGTCATGTGGTAATAAACATGGCGTCTTTATTTTTTATCTTTTGGTTTAGCTTTAGAATTCATATATTTAATATAAATTGCAACACCAAGCCCATAAAGAATCCATGGAAAAGCAGCTTTAGCGAAATCAAGCATATGATATTTCCTCCTAATAATAAAATGGAAATAATTACATAATATAATTATAAATTATCTATTCAAAAAGATAAAGCATAATTGAAAATAGAATTAAATAGTTAATTATAAATAGTTAATAATCGAAATATATATGTAATACGTTACAATTTTTATTAAGGGGGATAATTATGATTAATATGAGAAAAGTAGCAGAAGAAGCAAATGTTTCTGTAGCAACAGTATCAAGAGTTTTAAATGGAAGTAATAATGTATCTATAAAAACAAAATTAAAAGTGTTAAAAGTAATTGAAGAATATAATTATGAACCCAATATGTTGGGACAGAATTTAAGGAAATCTAAAACGAAAATAATCTTAGTTTTAGTACCAAACATATCTAATCCTTTTTATTCACAAATAGTACATGGAATTAATAGAACTTGTTTTAAAAATGGGTATTATATTATGATTTGCGAAACGGAATTAAATGAAAATAGGGTAAGTCAATATTTAAGTTTAATTAAAAAGAAGCTAGCTGATGGAATGATTACACTAGATCCACATATAGATAAAGAGAAGTTAAGAGATTTAGCAGACAAGTATCCAGTAGTACAGTGTTGTGAATATGATATGGATTCACAAATACCATATGTAACAATAGATAATACTTTAGCAGCTTATAAAGCAGTAAACTATTTAATAACATTAGGTCATAGAAAAATCGCAATAATTAATTCAGATGAAAGATTTATATATAGCAGATTAAGAAAAGAAGGATATTTAAAGGCTTTAAAAGAGCATAATATCGAAATAAATGAAAAATGGATAATTAATTCAGAACTAGATTTTATAAGTGGTCAAAGTGCAGTTAAGCATTTGATGGTTATGGAGGATAGACCTACAGCAATTTTTGCAGTATCGGATATATTGGCAATTGGAGCTATTAAGGGAATTAAAGAATTAAATTTGAATGTTCCTTCTGATGTATCTGTTATAGGGTTTGATAATATAGAATTTTCTAATATGATAACTCCTGCTTTAACTACAATATCCCAACCTATGTATAATATTGGTAAAGAGGCAGCGAAAATGATTATAAATAAATTAGAAAATAAAAATGTTGAAATTTATAATACAATCTTAGAAAGTGAACTAATTATAAGAGAATCTACAAATTTAAATTCTTAATTAGTTTTAAAGTATAAAAGTACTTCATATATATTTAATATAAATGTAACGTGTTACAAGCTTACTAAGAATATTAAATATTTATATGAAGTTATACACTATTTGAAAACGATTACTAAGAAATAGCAAATCTAAGTGTAAATGTTTTATAAAGTGAAAAATTATAATTTACTTTAAATATAAATTACTGTGTTGGAGGGGTAAAGGTGAATCGAATTATTGCAGTTAATTCAAATTGTTATCATGGCTATAGTATTGAGGAAGCTTTAGAGGGTATACATAAAGCAGGATTCAAATATGTTGAGCTAACAGCTACAAAGGGTTGGACAGAACATGTATTTCCAGATAAAACATTCAAGGATTT
Source organism: Clostridium sp. NSJ-145 (assembly GCF_021044725.1). NCBI lineage: Bacteria > Bacillati > Bacillota > Clostridia > Eubacteriales > Clostridiaceae > Clostridium > Clostridium sp. NSJ-145. Next base: position 12,478 of record NZ_JAJNOS010000016.1, on the reverse strand, counting down.
ATGTGATATTAAAAATAAAATGGAAGAGTTAGATATTGAAGCAATAGGGTTAAGTGGTCATTGCAATCTAATGGATATAGAAAGATTAGATGATTTTATATTGAATATAGAATTAGCAGCATTTTTTAGTTGTACCTATATTGTATCTTCTATAGGAGAAGCTCATATTAAAGATAAAGCTAAAAGTTCTAACGAAATGTTAGTAAATAATATAGAAAAATTGATTCCTCATTTAGAAAAACATAATTTAACACTAGTTTTAGAAACTCATGGTGAACATGGGACAGGCTATGTCCTTAATGAAATAGTTAAATTGGTTAATTCATGCAGAGTTAAGGTGAATTATGATACAGCAAATGTTTTATTCTATAGTGACGTTGATATGTATGAGGATATTGAAACATGTATAGAAAATTTAGCTTATATGCACATAAAGGATAAAGCTGGAGAAAGAAAGGAATGGAATTTTCCAGCGTTAGGGAAAGGCTATATTGATTTTCCCTTAGTATTAAACAAGTTAGATAACCATAGCAATAATTGCCCACTAAGCATTGAAATCGAGTTTACAGCATCAGGCCCAAAAGATTTAGAGGAAGTAAATACAGCAGTACAAGATTCATCAAATTATTTAATTAGTTTAGGTTTTAGTTTGACTTAAATATGATACTTAAAGATAGGTATCATATTTAAAATATAAAAAAATCTGAGGAGGATATAAAATGAAAAAGTATTTGTCAGCTATTCTTGTACTAATATTAACCTTTGTTTTAGTAGGTTGTGGAAACAGTTCATCAGGAGGAGACACATCTAGCACTGGTGATACTAGTTCAAACTCAAACAAAAAATATAAGGTAGGTATTTTAGCACCAGCTGTTACTCATGGTTGGGTTGCTGCTGTTGCATACAATGCTGAATTACGTTGCAAAGAGCTTTCCGATGAAGTAGAGTATAAACTTTATACTAGTAATAATGCTGAAGAAATGACTACTCAATTAGATGATTTAAAGACTTGGGGAGCTGAGGCTATAGTTGCATTTCCACAATGGGAAGGTATGGAAGTTCCTATTCAAAGTGCTATAGATGCAGGGATAAAAGTAGTTAACTTTGATATAGAAATTGCAGCTGATGGTGTGTACAGAGTATCTGGTGATAACGAAGATATGGGTGTACAAGGTGCTAACTATATAGTTGACAAGATAGGTAAAGAAGGTACAGTAGTTGTACTAAACGTTCCTTCATCAGGTTCAGTTTCTCAATTAAGAGAAAAAGGATTTGTTGATAAAATGAAAGAAATTGCTCCAGACATGAATCTTATAACATATGCTACAGCATTTACTAGAGAAGATGGATTAAAAGATATGGCTGATATTTTAACTAAAAACCCTAAAATAGATGCTGTATATTCAATGGACGATGAAACTTCTATAGGGGTATTACAAGCAATCCAAGAAGCAGGACGTACTGATATTAAAGTAGTTACTGGTGGAGGCGGATGCCAAGAGTACTTTAATATGATGCCAGAAAATACTGACATTTGGATAGAATCTGCTTTATATAGTCCTGCAATGGTTAAGGATGCTGTAGACATGGCAGTATCATTATTAAAAGGTGAAAAGGTTGAAGAAGTTAAAATAATTCCTACAACAATTGTTGATAGAGATAATTGTAAAGATTACTTAGATTCAAATTCACCATACTAATATAATAGCAAAAATGAAGTAGGGACTATGATTTATTCATGGTCCTTTCATTAAACTTATAGGAAGGTATGTGATGTTATGATGTTAGAAATGAAAAATATATATAAAGCATTTGATGCAAACCAAGTATTAAAAGGTGTTTCTATCTCTTTAAGGAAAGGTGAAGTATACGCGTTGCTTGGTGAAAATGGTGCTGGAAAATCTACATTAATGAATATTTTAGGAGGAGTGTTAAAGGCAGATTCAGGAGAAATATATCTTGATGAAGAGAAGGTTAAATTTAAGAATCCATCAGAGTCTTTAGATAAAGGAATAGCTTTTATACATCAAGAATTAAATTTAATCAATGATCTTGCCATTTATGAAAATATGTTTATAGGTCGGGAATTAAAAAAGAAAAGTGGATTATTAGATAGACTTAAAATGATAGAACAAACTCAAAAAGTTTTTGATAATATAGGCGTGAACCTTGATCCAAAAACTATGGTAAGTGAGTTAGATGCTTCATATAAACAAATTGTTGAAATTGCAAGGGCGTTAATGATGAAAGCGTCAATAATTATAATGGATGAGCCTACAACATCATTAACAGAAACAGAGATAGAAAGAGTATTTAAAATGATGAATACTCTAAAAGAACATGGAGTAAGTATGATTTTTATATCTCATAAATTAAGAGAAGTTATGGAGATTTGCGATAGATATGCAGTTTTAAGAGATGGCAATTTAGTTAAAGAGGGTTTGGTTAAAGATACTAATATAAATGAATTAGCACATCACTTAGTAGGTCATGATGTTAGAACAGAAGCTCTGCAAAGAAATAAACAATCTAAAGATGAAATTTTAAGAGTAGAGAATTTATCTTATGAAAATATATTTAATGACATATTTTTCAATTTAAAATCAGGGGAAATATTAGGTGTTACAGGATTATTAGGAGATGGAAGAAGTGAGCTTTTTCAAGCCATTTTTGGAGACATACCTAATTATACAGGGAATATATACTTCAAAAATAGCCTGATTAAAATGAGGAACATAAAACAAGCATTAAAGCTAGGTATTGGATATGTACCTAGAAATAGAAAGGAAAATGGAATAATTAAAGACTTAAGTATATTAGAAAATGGTTCTTTAGTTACTTTAGGCAGAGATTCTAAGTTTGGACTTATAAATTATAAAGCAAAATTACAAGAATTTGACCTACAGAAAAATAATCTAAAAATTAAAATGGAGAAAGTATCTGATCTTATTACAAGTTTATCAGGAGGAAATCAACAGAAGGTAGTTTTAGCTAAATGGTTAAATCACAATCCTAAAGTTTTGATTATGGACAACCCAACTCAAGGTGTAGATGTAGGTGCTAAAGAAGAGATTTACGATATTATTTTAGCTTTAGCAGATAAGGGAGTTGCTGTGGTAGTTTTATCAAGTGAAGCATCTGAAATAATTAGAGTTTGTGATCGGACACTTGTTATGTATCACGGAAATATACAAGGTGAATTACAAGGAAGAGATATGAATGAGCGTGCAATAATGACATTAGCTACAGGAGGAAAGTTAGAAGATAAAGTAACTACAAATATTGAAAGTTGAGGTGTAACATGGAGGTAAAAGTCAAAAATAAAAATACAAATTATATTAAATGGTTTAAAGAAACTTGGAAAAGTAATCCTTACTTTAGTACTGGAATTGCATTATTAGTAATGATAGTTTTACAGACATTAGCTTTAGGTTTTAATTATCCAAGCTTTGGAGATTGGTTATCGTCTTGGACTCAAAACTGGATAAATATTTTAAGAAATAATGCAGGGGTAGGGATAATAGCCTTAGGTATGACTTTTGTAATTATTTCTGGAGGTATAGATTTAGCTGTTGGATCTACTCTTGTAGCAGTAGGGGCTATGCTTATGATGTTAATAGACGTAGGGCCAAATGGTGTTTTACTAGGATTAGGTATTACAGGAGTACCAGCTTTTATAATTGCAATAATAATTGCTTGTATTTTTGGGACATTACTAGGACAAGGTACAGGATTTCTAATTACAAAAGGTAAATTGCCACCTTTTATTGCCACACTAGGTATTATGAAAATCTGTAGAAGTGTAACGCAACACTTTATGCAAAGCTATACACCTAAAGTACCACAAGAGTTTTTATCAATAGCAAGCTTTAAGATAGGTGGTCAATTATTAATGCCAATTATCTATTGGATTGTTATAGCTATAATAATGTATATAATTTCTCAAAAAACTACTTTTGGAAGACATGTTTTTGCAATTGGTTCTAATGAGCGTACTGCAAAGTTATCTGGTATTAATGTAGCTAAAGTAAAGAGATGGGTTTATTCATTAATGGGATTATTAGTAGCTATTTCTGCGATAATTCAAGTTTCAAGGATAGGTTCTATGGACTATGCAAATGCAGGTAGTGGATATGAAATGGATGCAATAGCAGCTGTAATAGTTGGTGGAACACGTATGTCAGGAGGAAGGGGTTCTATTATAGGAACTGTATTTGGAATGCTTATAATTGCTGTTATGAATAACTTATTAAACCTTATTGGTGTACCACCATTTTTAAGAGAAGCTTGTAAAGGAGCTATAGTAATTGGTGCAGTTTTACTGCAAAAAAAGGAAGCTGAATAGTTTATAAAAGGGAGAGATATTATGATTAATGTAGGTATAATTGGATGTGGGAAAATTGCACAAGTAAGACATATTCCTGAATATGTACAGAATCCTTATGTAAAAATTGCAGGATTCTATGATATAAATTTAGAAAGAGCAAAGGAACTAGCAGATATTTATGGTGGAACAGCATATGGCTCTTATGAGGAACTTCTAGAAAATAAAGATATTGAGGCTGTAAGTGTCTGTACAGCTAATCATGTTCATGCAGAAATAACAACTGCAGCTTTAAAGGCTGGAAAACATGTTCTTTGCGAAAAACCAATGGCTACTACTTTAGAAGAATGTGAGAATATGGTAGAAGCTTCAAAAGAAAGTGGAAAATACTTAATGATTGGTCATAATCAAAGATTAGCAAAGGCACATGTAAAAGCAAAGGAATTAATTAATCAGGGGTTAATAGGGGATATAGTTACATTTAGAACTACCTTTGGGCATGGAGGACCAGAAACATGGAGTATTGATGCAGGAAAAGATGTATGGTTCTTTGATAAAAATAAAGCTGCAATGGGAGCTATGGCTGATTTAGGTATTCATAAAACAGACTTAATTCAATTTTTAACTGGGCAGACGGTAATAGAGACAACTGCAAAGGTAACGACCTTAGATAAAAAGGACAGCAAAAATAATTTGATTTCAGTAGATGATAATGCGTTTTGTATATATAAAATGAGTGGCGGAGCAGTTGGAATAATGATGGCAAGTTGGACATATTACGGACCAGAAGATAATTCAACTGTACTATATGGAACAAAGGGGATTATGAAAATTTACGATGATCCACGATATTCAATAAAAGTTGCTTTAAAAGATGGGGAAGAAATATTATTTAAAGTTGATGAAATACAAACTAATGATAATCAAACAAAATCAGGGGTTATAGATTTATTCGTAGATTGTCTAGTTAAAAATAATCCTCCAGAAATTTCAGGTAAAGAAGCTTTAACGGCTATGAGAGCTGTTTTTGGAAGCATAAAATCATCTGAAACAGGAAAGAGTGTTGTAGTAAATCAAGGGGAGGGAAAATAAAATGAAAATGGGATTTGTAAGTGCGATTTTAGATAATTACTCTTTTGAAGAAATGATAGACACAGCTTCAGATCTAGGATTTACATGTGTTGAAGTAGCTTGTTGGCCTCAAGGAAAAGCTGAAAGAAGATATGCAGGTGTTAGCCATATAGATGTTGATGATTTATCAGAAGAGAAAGTTAGATATATTTTAGATTACTGCAGAAAGAAGAATGTGGAAATATCATCGTTAGCCTTTTATCCAAATACTTTAGACAGAGATATTGTAAGAAGGACATTTAATATTGAACACCTAAAAAAAGTAATTATTGCATCAGCAAAGTTAGGAGTAGGATTAGTTACTACTTTTGTAGGGCGTAATCAAAATAAGACCGTAGAGGAAAATTTAGAGTTATTTAAAGAAGTATGGCCTTCAATTATTAAGTTAGCAGAAGAAAATAATGTAAAAGTGGCTATAGAAAACTGTCCTATGTTATTTGGAGCTGATCAATGGCCAGGAGGGCAAAATTTAGCCACAACTCCAGCTATTTGGAGAGAGTTATTTAAAATTATACCAAGTAAGAATTTTGGATTAAACTATGATCCAAGTCATTTTGTATGGCAGATGATTGATTATATTAAACCAATATATGAGTTTAAAGATAGAATTTATCATGTTCACTTTAAGGATATAAAGGTATACCAAGATAAATTAAATGATTATGGTATTATGGCATATCCTCTAGATTATATGAGTCCAAAGTTGCCAGGTCTTGGTGATGTGAATTGGAGCAAATTTGTATCAGCTCTTACTGATGTAGGATATGATAGCTTCAGTTGTATAGAAGTAGAAGATAGAGCATTTGAAAGTAGTAAGGAAAAGATATTAGATAGTCTTAAAATATCTAAGAGGTATATGGAGCAGTTTGTAATTTAATAAAAGGGAGTGAGAATTGTGATAAAAGTTGGAATTGTAGGTGCTGGTGGAATGGGAACAGTTCATTATAGTAACTATAAATATATAGAAGACTGTAAGGTAGTAGCTATAGTAGGTACAAGCTCTCAAGATAAAAGTCGTGCGGAGCAGTGGGGATTACCTATGTACAATGACATCAAATCTATGGTTGAAAACGAAGAGATAGATGTTATTGATATTTGTACTCCAACATTTCTTCATAAAGAACATGTTATTCAAAGCATTGAAGAAAGAAAAAGTACAATAGTAGAAAAGCCTATAGCCTTAAACTATGATGATGCCAAAGAAATGTTTGATTATGCAGAAGAGAAAGGCGTATTATTATTTGTTGCTCAAGTACTTCAATTTACAAAAGAAGTTGAAATCCTAAGAAATGTTGTAGAAAGCGGAGAGTATGGAAAGGCACTAGATGGATATTTTGAAAGATTATCTGCATGTCCTAAATGGGCACAAGGTGGATGGTTATTTGACAAAGATAAAAGTGGATTAATACCATTTGACCTTCATATCCATGATTTAGATGTCATTATAAGTATTTTTGGAAAACCTAAAAATATATCATATACAAGTTGTGGAGGAAGGGATAAAGATTATAAGGAGCAATATAGAATTAACTATGAGTATGATAACTTAAATGTAGTAGGGGAAGCTGCATGGTTTAATGCAGATATACCTTTTACTGCAAGATATAGAGTTTACTTTGAAAATGGAATGATTATAAATGATGGAAGTAAAGTAACAGCATATAAATTTGGCGCAGAGAAAAAGGTATTTGATACTGAAGATGCAATTAAGGTTCCAACGGGAATAAATGTACCTCCAACAGGGTGGTACCTAAATGAACTTAAACATTTTATTAACTGCATTAAAGAAAATAAGAAAAGTGAAGTAGTTTCTAAGGAGCAGGTTTTAACTGTAATTAAAATTTTGGAATCATTCAAATAATATGGTTGTATTTAAATTAAATATAGCCAATATTAAAATTATGTACATGAAAAAAATGGAGAACTTAAGTGTACTCCATTTTTTATATATAAACTGATTTATATGTTAACTCCTTTATAATTTTCTATGAAATATCTATAGAATTGACTTGCTCCATACAGAGCATCTATACTTACATTTTCATCTAATCCATGTGGACTATTTAATTGTTGTTTATTTAACCTTAATGGTGCAAACCTAACTACGCAATCACATATTTCATTATAATGTCTAGCATCAGTTCCAGCTAAAAGTATAAACGGAACAGGTTTAACATCTTCAAATGTATTTGTTATGCAATTGCAAATATATTTATATCCATCGCTTTTAACATCTGTAACTTTAGAACAATCATGAGAATATAATACTTTCATTTCTATATCATATTTTTTAGCTGCATTTTTTATTATTTCAAGGGATTCTTGTAGTGGTTGATGTACCATTACCCTCATGTTAGCTGTAAATGAAGCAGACTCTGGAATTATATTTGGAGCCTTACTTCCACTAGCCATAGTAAAAGCACAAGTAGTTGTAAGCATAGCATTGTAGCATCAAACTATATTTAATGGTAAATAATGTTTAATGGTTACTGTTATTTGTGTATAATTAAATAAGAAAGTAATTCGTAATTGTATTATATTGTGAAATATATCTACATCTGATAACATGTAGATAAATAGGAAGTTTTGAGGGGATAATTAGATGATAAAAGCAGTGATATTTGATTTAGATGGTTTATTAATTGATAGCGAGATAATCTCATATAAAATATATAAAGAAATATTGAATCAATTTGGGCATGATTTTTCTATTGAAGAATATGCTCAAAATTTTAGTGGGAAAACAGAAGTAAAGAATGTTAAAAACTTAATAGATACATATAGGTTACCATTGACTATTGAGATAGGATTAAATAATGTATTAAAAATTGAAAGTAAGTTTCTTAATCAAGGGGTTAATCTAAAAACTGGAGCAAAAGAATTATTAGCATATTTAAAAGATAAAGGTTTCAAAACTGCAATTGCTTCTTCAAGTACAAAGGATAGAGCATTAACTATATTAAAACAGCACAACATTCTTGAATACTTTGATGAGTTTGTATTTGGTGATGAAGTTGAAAAAGGAAAACCAAGTCCAGATATTTTTCTAAAAGCTTGTGACAAACTTTCAGAGAGGCCAGAAAAATGCTTAGTTTTAGAAGATAGTGAAGCGGGAATACAATCAGCATATTCAGCAAGTATTCCTGTAATATGCATTCCTGATATGAAAGTGCCAAATGAGTATTATTTGGATATGACAAAAGCTGTATTACATTCATTGAAAGAAGTTATTTCTTATTTAAAGAAATCTAGTAAGTAAGAGATAAATTCAAATATATAGAGTAGTATAAAAAATAGGAATGTAGAGGAGTTGATATATATGTTACCGAGCAGAGAAGAAGCTATAGAACTTTTGAGAGAAGCGGAAAGGTGCAATCCAGGTCCCTGGGGGAACCACAGTCGTGTGGTTGCACACTGTGCAGAAAAGATAGCACTTGAATGTGACGATTTAGATTCAAATAAAGCATATATACTTGGACTATTACACGATATAGGTAGAAAGTTTGGTGTAAGACATTTGGGTCATGTATCAGATGGTTATTCATATATGATGTTTCTAGGATACAATGAAGTCGCTAAAATATGCCTTACTCATTCATTCAATAATCTAACAACTGATGAATATATTGGACATTTTGATACAATGGAAGATGAGCTGAAATTGATTCAGGAGGCGTTGAAATCATCTACTATGGACGAGTATGATAGACTTATTCAATTGTGTGATGCATTGGCTGGAGCTGAAGGTGTATTAGATATTGAAGAACGAATGAGAGATGTAAAGTGTAGATATGGTTCATATCCACAAGCAAAGTGGGATAGCAATCTAGCGTTGAAAGAACATTTTGAAGCAAAAATGGGGAAAGATATTTATGAAGTAGTAGATAAGGATAATTTTATACCATAAGGCACATAAAAATTCCAATTTATAGAGTAGATTTAGTGAATAATATTAAACAATAATGAACTAAAAGGACCAATAAATTATAGGTCCTTTTTAAATATCTTATTTTCAACATTATTCTTAAACATAGCGGAATTTAAATTTTTAAATTAACACAAGAAATATCATAAAATCAAACATTAGACCAAATATAATTGAGTTGTAAGGAGGAGAATACAATGCAAAAAAATAATATTGAAGAGATTATTGATTATATTGAGGATAATTTGAGTAATGATATTTCATTAACAGATATAGCTACAAGAGTTAATTATTCACCATTTTATTGCTCAACAAGTTTTCGTAAATACATAGGAATATCAATAAAAAAATATATTTTAAAAAGAAGATTACAATGTGCCGCAGATGATTTATGCTTAACAAAATTAAGAATTATTGATATTGCATATAAATATTGCTATTCATCTCAAGAAGCATTTTCACGTGCATTTTTAAGTTGTTATGGAATATCTCCATATGAATATAGAAAAAATAAATTACCAGTTTCACAATTTAATTCTAAAAGTACTTATAATAACGAAAGTGATAATCAGGGTGATGTAATGAAAAATGAAATAATTAATACTATTCAAGAGGAAATATATTCTAAGTATGAATCCAATGTTCTTCATATTTTAAATGGCGGTTGTATGATGGACGAGTTTAAGAAGAAGAAATGGTGTAATGAAAACTTTACTTATGTTTCATTTAATGAAGCTATGTGTTGGGGCGAAGCTGATGAAGAAATATTTTCACAAGCATTTATTGAAAAAAGAGTACAATCACTTAATGGAACAATAGAACAATATAGAGATATAGTATTAAATCCATTAGAACCATTATTTAAAAATGAATTTGATACAATAGTATTATGGTTTGGTGATGATATGTTCTGTCAAATGAATATGCTGACAATACTTGCTTATTTAGAACAAAGTAACTTTGATGGAGATGTACTATTCTGTATGGCTATTGAAAGTAGTGATGAGATGTTACCTAATGCTTATGAAATTGATATAAATGGAAGTTATCAAAGATACAAAAGTATAATCTGCAATAAACAGATGCCAAATGAAAAGCTAATGCCAGTATTATATCAAGCTACATTATTATATTTAAACTATTTGAATAAAGATAGTGAAATTAATAGGTATATAATTGAACATATTAATAAATCTGAAAAGCAACTTATTAATGAGCTATTTAGCAATTTCCCACAATATGGATTAGGGGACTTGCAATATAAAATGTTAATTAAAAATATTAATAAAACATATCAATAAAGAGAGTGATAAATTTCAATTTACCAATTAGATTCTATGAACAATGTTAAATAATAACGAACTATAAGGACCAATAGTTTATCGGTCCTTTTTAAACACATTATTTTCAACATTATTCTTAAACATAGCGAATTATTTAAATTCATTTGTATTAATTTATCTAACAGGTGATTTTTAATATATAAAGTGACTTTAGAATAAATATTATTATAGTAATATTTGGCATATTGTTATAAGCTGTATTTATAGGAAGTTTTTTAGCTGATAGTATTATGATTGTCTATGGAAAATAACTGGACCTTCGAGGTGTAACTAATAAATTAAAAGAGGTGTTGAGGATGTATAGAATTGAAAACTTTAGTATTCATATAGGTCAATTAGGAAGAGATAGAATGGTAAGAGTATATTTACCAGGTGATTATGATGAAAGAGAAGATAAAAGATATGCTGTACTTTATATGCAAGATGGACATAATCTATTTTATGAGGAAACTGCATCATTTGGTGAAGCATGGAGGATTCAAGATGCCGTAAGTAATATTGAGAAACAGGGTAGAGATGGAATTATAGTTGTAGGAGTTGACTGTAATTTAGATGGAGGAAGAATTGATGAATATTCACCTTGGGTAAATGACAATTTATCAGAATTTATCCATTCAAAAACTTTACAAGTTGCTGGTGGAGAGGGAGATTTGTACGTAGAGTTTTTAGTTAAAACATTAAAACCACTTATAGATAAAAGGTACAGAACATTAAAAGATAGAAATAATACATTTATTGCTGGATCATCAATGGGAGCATTTATCTCTTTATATGCAGGGTATAAGTATAAAGAAATATTTTCGGCTATTGGAGCATTTTCAACAGCAGCTTGGTTTAAAAAAGATAAACTAATGGAATTCATAAAAGATAATTTTAAAAAAGGAACTAAGGTTTATCTAGATGTAGGAACTAAAGAAACTTCAGATGAAGAAAATAAAGATTTTAATAGAATTTATGTAGAAGATACAAAAGATATAGCAAATTTACTTTTGGAATTAGGACAAGATAGCGAGGATTTGAAGCTTATTATTGATGAAGGGGCAAATCACTCTGAAGCTTCTTGGAGAAAAAGATTTCCAATATTTTTAGAGTGGATTTAAAAGCATTTTCTAGTAAATATTATCAAGTGTAAAAGTTAAAATACTAACTATAATATAGTATGTTTATAGTTAGTATTTTATTTTTAGGCTCTGTTTTAAACCGATGTTATAATAGGTCATATAAAAGTGAAGAAATAACTTATCCACTTTATTTCTAAATCTCAATAATTTAAATTTGCCAGTGCATTACTATGTTTAATTAAGCATTACTTTTTCTTTATTGTCATTCCTATAACCATACCACCTAACATGCCAAAACATATTCCATAAGTGATAGAATTTGGTCCAAATGTATTTGTAAATATTGAGCCTATTGTTACACCAAAACACATTCCTAATGTCATTCCTAAAGTCATATAATCTTCTTCTGATTTATCTTCCTTTTGATTGTGTGTTTCATTTTTGGAAACTTTCTTTTTTTCATTTTTCTTCTTAAGATTATTTACTAATAAAATCATTGCAATACTAACTAATATCAATGGTAAAATAATTAGAATAAAATCAGTCATAATTTTTCACCCCCCTTAAATGATATTCGATCTGTTAAGTTATATGAACATTGCTCTTCTCAACCTAAGGAAATACAATAGGTTTGCAAAACTAAATAATACCCCCTTAGAAAAGGAGAGAAGAACAATGAACAAGACTAATATAA
>NZ_JAJNOS010000015.1:0-95410 GCF_021044725.1 Clostridium sp. NSJ-145 | reverse complement strand
CACCCCGAAGGGATCAACTCGCTCGACTTGCATGTGTTAGGCATGCCGCCAGCGTTCGTCCTGAGCCAGGATCAAACTCTCAATAAAAAGTTTAATCTGTTGCTCAAATTACTTTGAGTTTATAAATGTAACAACGCTACTACGTTGTAAGTTCGATTTTCTAAATTAAAATTTAGAATCTCACTTAAAAACTCTCAAAAGAATTGCTGGATTTATTTTAACTATATTCTGTTCAATTTTCAAAGACCATATTTTGTTATCGCTTCAAGCGACTTTCTTATCTTACCACTTACTAACTATTATGTCAATACTTTTTTTAATAAGTTTTAACTTAATTGAAGTTAGAAGCTTTATTATTCTTGGAAGCGCTGCTCCCTAAGAACATAATCTATAATATCACCTTGATAAATATAAATATATCTTAATTTATCCTATTATTAAGTTTATTTTTATATTTCTCTGTTTTTCTACATTTTTAGTCTTTTTTCGACTATTGATACACCAGGATAAGTTATTCATTTTATATTCTATTTTATTACATATGTTGTATTTTTTATTTATAATGTACATTTATATTTCCACAAAAAAGAAGAGATTATTCATCTCTTCTCTAATATTTAAACATTTTTTATTACTCTTCTTATTCTGCTTACTACAGGGTCTGCCACAGTTCCTATTATTATTTGTACATTATTTTTTCCTAATCTTATTATTTCTGTAGCACCTATCTGTTTTAGCTTTGATTTCTCTACCTTATTACTATCCTTTAATTGCAACCTTATTCTAGTAATACACGAATCAACATGTTCGATGTTATTTTTTCCTCCAACTGCGTCTATAATACATTCTGCAATTTTATCTAGCTTAGACCTTAATGGTTTAATAGCTACCTCTTTATCTTCTAATTTATTAACATTTACCTCCTCTTTTTCTTTACATTCTTCAATATTATCATCATCCTCGTCTCTTCCAGGAGTCTTTAAATCAAATTTAGTTATACAGAAATAGAAAATTATAAAATAAATAACTCCCATAACCACTCCTACCAATATTAACAAGATAGGTCTCTCTGCCAAATTAAAATTTAATAAGTAATCTATAAATCCAGCAGAAAAAGAATAACCAGCCCTAATTCCTAAAAATGATGTAACAGCTAATGATAATCCTGTTAAAATAGCATGTATCAGAAATAACCCAGGGGCTAAAAACAAAAAAGAAAATTCAATAGGTTCTGTTATTCCTGTTAAAAATGATGTAAAAGCTATACTTACCAACATACCTGTAACTGCTTTTCTTCTATCTTTTTTAGCTGCTAAAATCATTGCCAAACATGCTGCCGGTAGAGCAAACATCATTATAGGAAAGAATCCTGTTTGAAATATACCAGCTGTTGGATCTCCACTTAAAAATCTAACCATATCTCCAGTAACAACTTCACCATTTGCAGTAGTAAATTCTCCAAATTGAAACCAAAATATTGAGTTTAGTGCATGATGAAGCCCAAAAGGTATTAATAATCTATTTAAAAAACCAAATATAAATGCTCCTATTATTCCAGATGTAGCTATCGTATTACCAAAGGAATTTATACTCTCTTGTATATTAGGCCAAATACCACCAAATACTAATCCTAATAATAACATTACAAAAGATGTTACAATAGGAACAAACCTTTTTCCTCCAAAGAATCCTAGAAATTGAGGTAATCTTATCTCTTTATATTTATTATATAGTAATCCTGCAACTATTCCCGCAATCATTCCGGCTAAAACTCCCATATCAATTATACTACTACCTTGATATAACTGATCAGCAAAACTATACGTCACATTTGTAAACACAAAATATCCAATAGCTCCAGCTAAGCCTGCACTTCCATTATTATCATCTGCTAATCCAACAGATATACCTATTGCAAATAATAAATTCATTTGATTTATTACTGCTTCTCCTGCAGCAACCATCCACGGTATACCATTTCCTCCAAACAAGTTAGGTCCCCATACATCTGCTTTACCTAATCTCAACATCAATGCCGCTACAGGTAGAGCCGCAATAGGTATCATAATAGCTTTTCCTAATAGTTGAAAAAAGTTTAATAACTTATTAATTTTACTTCCCATAATAACGTTACCTCATTATTTATAGTTTTATCTTTAGAATTACCTCTTCTAATTATTCATATAAAAAAGGCGTAGTTTAGCTAACTACACCTTATTTTATCATTTACTTTTCACAAATTACATATCGTTACTAGTTTTACATAACAATTTAAATTCATCTGCTACAAATTGTACTTGTGTTCCAATTATAACTTGTATGCTTGTTTTTCCTGGTCTTATAATCCCACTTACACCTGCTGATTTAATAATTTTTTCATTTACCTTTGTATTATCTCTAATTTCTAAACGTAATCTTGTAATACAGTTATCTACTGAAACTATATTTTCAGCTCCACCTAAACCTTCTAATATAGTAGATGCAATTTCTGTATAGTTATTGTTTGAAAGCTTAACTTCTACTTCATCTTCGCTTTCTTCTTCCCTTCCAGGAGTCTTTAAGTTAAACTTAGTAATTGCAAATCTGAATGTTATATAGTAAATTACTGAAAATACTAATCCAACCGCTAATAGTATTATTGGATTTTCAGCCATTGGAGCTTTGAAACTTAAAATGTAGTCAACTAAACCAGCACTGAAGTTAAATCCAGCTCTTGTTGGTAATAATGTACATACAAATGCTGATATACCTGTTAATCCAGCATGAAGAACGTATAGTCCTGGCGCTAAGAACATAAATGCGAATTCTAATGGTTCTGTAACTCCTGTAAAGAATGAACCTACTGCTGCTGCTAATAATAAACCATAAACAGCTTTTTTCTTATTGTCTTTAGCTGTATGATACATAGCTAAAGCTGCTGCTGGAAGACCAAACATCATAACCGGGAAGAATCCAGTCATATACATACCAACTACTCCATAAGTACCTGTTCCAGCCCAGAAGTTACCTAAATCATTTATTCCAGCTACATCAAACCAGAATACTGAGTTAAGTGCATGGTGAAGTCCTGTTGGTATTAATAATCTATTTAAGAATGCATAAATTCCTGAACCGATTGCTCCTGTTGAAACTATTGATTTCCCAAATGATACTAGTGCTCCGTAAACTACAGGCCATACAAATAATAATACTAGTGCAGCAATTATTGATGCTCCTGCTGTCACTATAGCAACACATCTCTTACCACTGAAGAATGATAATGCTGCTGGTAACTTAGTTCCTTTAAACTTATTATAAGCTGTAGCACCAATTACTCCAGATAATATACCTGTAAATTGAGTTGCTATTTTACCAAAAGCAGCTGGAACTTCTGCAACATCTATCCCTTTAAGCATTGCTACTGATTCCGGTGCTAATAATGTAGTTATCATTAACCATGAAACAAGACCTGCTAATCCAGCTGTGCCATCATTATCATCTGACATACCAACCGCAACCCCTATTGCAAATAATATACCCATGTTATCTATTAGTGCACTACCAGCTTTTATTAAAAATGCTGCTGCTGCACTATTTGCTCCCCATCCTGATGGATCCATCCAATAACCGATACCCATTAAGATGCTTGCAACTGGTAACGCTGCAACGGGAAGCATT
Organism: Clostridium sp. NSJ-145; assembly: GCF_021044725.1. NCBI lineage: Bacteria > Bacillati > Bacillota > Clostridia > Eubacteriales > Clostridiaceae > Clostridium > Clostridium sp. NSJ-145. Next base: position 91,753 of record NZ_JAJNOS010000015.1, on the reverse strand, counting down.
AAAGATTTACCTAATTTTTGAAAATACTTCATCATAATAAATTATCCTCCTATTTTTTATATTATTTAAATATTAAATGCTCCAACAAAGTTATTCTTTTAATTTTAAGCAATAAAAAAAGCTGAAAAGAATATAGAAATATCCTCTTCAGCTAATGCCCCTATTTATTGGTTACACGCTTCATATTTAAATGTTATTAAATTTATATTAGTTATTTTATATTTTAATTCAACATTTGTCAACGATTTCAGATAAATATTTTTATTCTTTTTGCATTGACACCATTATTTTGAATATATATAATAAAATTAAAATATGTTACTGTTAAATCAGGCATAAGTTTTTCTTGTTAGATTAAACTTATGCCTTTTATTTTTATAATAATAATTTGCTTTGAGAAAGGAAGTGACTTCCTGATTTATTCAGGAAATAATATGGCTAATTTTTTTAAGAATTTATTTAAGTCAAAATCAAAAGTTGAAGAAGCTCCAAAGAACTTTTTAGTTGCAGCTGCAACAGGAAATGCAATTCCACTATCAGAAGTTCCAGACCAAGTTTTCGCACAAAAACTAGCAGGTGATGGAATGGCTATAATGATCACTGGAGACACTGTAGTTGCTCCTGCTGATGGAGAATTATCTTTAGTATTCAAAACTAAGCATGCTTTCGCTATGACTTTAGAAAATGGACTTGAAATATTAGTTCATATCGGAGTAGATACTGTTAGCTTAAACGGTGAAGGTTTCGAACAATTAGCAGAACAAGGAACAAAAGTAAAAGCTGGTACTCCAATAATAAAAATAGATAGAGAGTTTATATTAAGCAAAGGATTATCTTTAGCTACTCCAGTATTAATAACTAATGTAGATGCTGCTAAATCAATAACTCCTGTTGAATCTGGTTCAGTTGTTGCTGGAGAAACTGCAGTAGTAAATTTTGAAGTTTAATTTTAAATATAAAAAAAGCTAAGTTTTACTTAGCTTTTTTTATGTCTCAATAGAAACCCTAAATCGTTCAATATGCATTGCTAAATAAGCAACTTCATCTTCAGTAACTTCTTTTTCTAATTCTTCTTCAATAAATTTAGATACTTCTTGGGCTATTTTGTATGCAAGTGGATATACATTCCTTATAACACCAACTAAATCATTCTTCAATCTTTTATCTGTAAGTATTCTTTCTATTGCAAATCTTATATGAGTTACAAACCTAGCATAATCTAATGACTTTTTATCAATCTCTATATTTAAGCAATCTTCAATATACTCTATTACAGTATTACTTAAATAACTATATTTTATAGTATTAGATAATTTGCCACTATTTCTAGCTGAATGAATATGTAAAGTAATAAAACCTAATTCACCATCAGGAAAACTAACCTTATAAGCATCATATATTTTTTCTGCAAATATTTTTGATAGTTCGAACTCTTTAGCATATAGTGTTTCTATCTCCACTATGAATGGATTTTCTATATCTTCACCTTTTTTAATTCTTCTTATAGCAAGCGCTAAATGATCTATTAAGCTTATATGAATTGATTCATTTAATTCTTCACCTAACTTATCAGAAACTTCTCTTATAGCTTCTTCACATAAACCAATAAAACTTTTATCAATCCTATTAATGACCCCTTTAAGATTTTCTTGATTTTGTTCATTTTCAATAGTAAATATTTTATCTACTTCTAAAGCAGCTTCTAATATTTGGCCAAACTTTTTGTTAAATCCAATCCCTCTACAAAATAGTATTTTCTCAACTGACTTATCTCTAACTAGTATAATATTGTTATTTAAAACTTTACTTACTATCGTATCATTTGTTAAAACTATTCCCATTTACATACTCTCCTATAATACTATAACTATATTATCTTATAAAAAGTTATGTGATCTCTCCAGCTACCATTAATATATAAATAGTTTTTGTTTAATCCAACCTCTTCAAACCCACAAGATAATAATACTCCCTTAGATCTAACATTATCAGTAAGGATTGAAGCTTCTAATCTATGTAAATCTAAATAATTCTTAGCATATTCTAAAGCTAGATTTACAGCTTCCTTCATATACCCTTTACCTTCATACTCTTTGTCTATTGAGTATCCAACTATTCCGTTCTTAAATACCCCATAAACAACATTAGAAATCTTTATTTTCCCTATAAGCTTATCATCTTTATATATTCCTAAATCACTACCTGCTCCTGTCATTAATTGTCTATAGCTCTCTAGCAATATTTCTTTCTGTACCTCATACGTGTAAAAGCTACTATCTCTAGTTGGCTCAAAATTTTTTAAATGATCTTTATTTCTTATGTAATATTCAGTAAGCTCTTCTGCATCATCAGGAGTAAAATTTCTTATTTTAATATTACGTCCTTTTAATTCTACTATAGTATTTCTACTACAATTAATATATTCATTTCTATTTATACCTAACCCTAATTCATCTTGGAAATTTCCCTTTATGAAAAGATTATCTGTAAATATTGCTTCTAAAGTAAATCCCATATCTAAAAAAGGACTTAAATTGGTATTTTCATTCACTATAAAATTCGCCTTAAATATATCATTATCTTTAAATATAGCTTTTAATATTGACTTTATTGCATCTTTTAATAAATCATAGTTTTTATCTCTATAAAACTTTAACTTTACATTGCATTTTTTATTTTCTTTGTCTAATTCAACTATTGTAAATCTGCCTATAAGTATTTTATCTTTATCTTTAATAACATAATCATTTAATGTTCCATTAACTAGCTCAATATATATTTCCTTTTGGTTTTCCATAGTAAATCTCCTAAAAATTAGTTATCTTATCCTATTATACAAATAAATTTATCTAAAACTCAACTAACATTATAATCAAATTTTATTTATATTAACTTTAATTCAATTTGTAATATATATTTTTTCATAATAATATATTTTATTAAAATAATTATACAGGATGTGAGCTTATATTTAAATTTATAAAGAAAATATTTAAGAAATTTCACTTTAAAAAACTACTTATATTTTCATTAGTAATATTATCATTAGGAATTTTTTTAGGATTTAGATATTCATATAAACTAAAAAACATAGGTTCTTTTCTAAATATATATAAAGATGTTACTATACTAACCGAAGAAACCTTAGTTAATGAAGTTAAAACTGTAAATAAACTCATTCCTTTAGAAGTCGAATTAAGCCAGAGTGTATTAATAGACAAAAGTTTTTTTGATTTAGATATATTCAAAAAATGTAAAACTATAACGTTTTTCGCTAACTGCTCTTATTCCGTAGATTTTTCTAATATTACCACCAAAGATATAATTTTAGATAATTCAAATAAACATATTACTATATCTATTACATCTCCTGAGATTTTTAGCATTAATATAGATGAAACTAAAACAAGATATTCTGATCCTGAATTAGGCTTATTGAGATTTGGTGATATTCAACTATCCTCTGAAGAATTTGGAGATTTGAGAACAAAGCTTTATGATGAGTTTAAAATAATGATGAATAGCAAATCATTAAAGGATCAAGCTATTTCAAATACTAAATCTTCTCTTGAAAAAATTATTTATAATCTAATAGGAGAAAAATATACAATAGATGTTAATGTTACTAACTAAACTTATAGGTTAAAAGCTGACTTAATCGATATAAAAATGCTACTATTTATAGTGAGGAAAAGTTAACTAACATTAAAATAAAAAGTATTAGTATATATGCTTTTCACTACTAGATAGGCAATATCTTTCCTATCCAGTAGTGATTTTTTTCCTTTGATGTAGTCAAACTTTCCCCAAAGTGATTTGCACTTTATTTATTTATTTATTTATTTATTCCAACTAAATCTTTTATTACTTCTCCTGCAATTATCATTCCAGCTACTGGTGGAACAAATGGCATACTACCTGGAGTTTGTCTTTTACCTGATGGAACAGCATCACCTTTATCTGGTGTCATTGGCATTTCCTCAGAATAAACTACCTTTAACTTTTTAACACCTCTCTTTTTAAGCTCTGATCTCATAACCTTAGCAAGAGGGCATACCTTTGTCTTAAATACATCTGTAACTCTAAATTGACTTGGGTCCATTTTATTTCCTGTTCCCATAGAGCTCATAATTTTTATATTATTTTCATAACAATACTTAGCTAAAGCTAACTTTGATGTTACAGTATCTATAGCATCAACTACATAATCAACATCACTTGGTATTATTTCCTCAAGATTATCAGCTGTTAAAAATACTTGTTTTGCTTCTACTTTACAGTCTGGATTAATCGATAAAACTCTTTCTTTCATAGCTTCAACTTTTATCATACCAACAGTATTACGTGTAGCATGAATTTGTCTATTTAAATTTGAAATACATATTGTATCATTATCTACCAAAATTAAATTTCCTACCCCAGCTCTAGTTAGTGCTTCTACTACAAAGCTTCCTACTCCACCAACACCAAATACTATTACCTTAGATTTAGCTAATGTATCTAATCCTTCATTTCCTATAAGTAATCCGGTTCTACATACTGGACTTAATGACATCGTCTTACTCTCCTTTGTGTATTATTTTTTACTATTTTAGACCATAATACTTTCATATACAATGTTTTTTTCTTACAATAACAAAAGATATTATTTAAATTTAATAGAAAGCTACTAAAAATTTAAAATAACCATTATAATATTCGTAGACTAATATTGTTTTAAATTATATTATAGGAGGACTTATTATGGTATTAGGTATAATAGGCGCTATGTCTGAAGAATTAGAAATTCTTTTAAAAGATATGAGCTTAGAAGATGTTCAAGTTAAAGCAAATATGAAATTCCACAAAGGTATGCTATGGGGAAAAGAGGTTGTAGCTGTTGTTTGTGGTATAGGTAAGGTTAATGCAGCAATATGTACTCAAATTCTTGCATCTGAATATAATGTTTCAGCAGTTATCAATGTTGGTGTTGCTGGTGGTATAGGAAAAGATATATATCCTGGAGATGTAGTTATAGCTGAAAACTTAGTTCAATACGATATGGATACAACAGCCTTTGGAGATCCTATGGGGCAAATCCCAAGATTAGATACATTTGATTTCAAATGTGATGCTAAACTTATAGAAACTGCTAAAGCTGCTTGTGAAGAAGCTACAGATTTTAAAACTTTCTCTGGAAGAATAGTTTCTGGTGATATGTTCGTTGCTTCTATAGACAAAATCAAATGGCTTGAAGCTGAATTTGGAGCTTTAGCTTGTGAAATGGAAGGAGCAAGTATAGCTCACGTTTGTTACTTAAACAAAATACCATTTGTAGTTATTAGATCAATATCTGATAATGCAAATAACGGAGCTCATATGGACTTTGAAAAATTCACACCTATCGGAGTTAAGAATTCTACATTTATATTAAAGTCAATGATAACAAAACTTTAATTTAGTTAAAACCGACAAGTGATAAATTAAATGATTAAAGTCAGCATTGCTGACTTTAAAAATATTTTTTCTAAAACTGCATAAGCAGTTTTTTTATTTACTTGTCACTGTTAACTTGTTATTTACCACTAATTAAACTTGTGTATAAAAATTCCGCTCCTTGGCTTTGGCTCAAACCATGTTGATTTTGGCGGCATAATTCCACCTTCATCTGCAATGCTCATAATATCGCTCATCTCAATAGGATATAACGAGAAACTAACAGCCATATCTGTATCAGCCCTTTTTTCTAACTCCTTAAGCCCTCTTATTCCTCCAATAAATTCAATTCTATCTGACTTTTTAGGGTTATCTATTCCTAAGATAGGAGCTAGTATATTATTTTGAAGAATTGATACATCTAATTCCTCACTCTTTACCTTTTCATTTATTATTTCTCTATTAGCTTCGAGTATATACCACTCTTTATCAATATACATACCAAATGTGTGCTTTCTCTCTGGCGATACTGGCTTATTGTTATCAGATTTTTTAATTTTAAATTTTTTAGATACCTCTTCTAAAAATTCTTTCTTAGTGTATCCATTTAAATCTTTTATCGTTCTATTATAATCTAATATATTTACCTCACTGTCAGGGTAGGCTATAGCTAAAAAATAATTTATTTCATCATTAAAATTATCTTTATTATTATTTTTTTTATTTTCCATAGCAACTCTAGCTGCAGCTTCTATCCTATGATGTCCATCTGCAATATATAAATTTTCTATATTATAAAATGATTCCGTTATATATTTTATATCATCTTTGTTATCAATTTTCCAAACAACATGAGTTATATTATCATCAGCTACAAAATTATATATAGGATTAAGTTTAATATATTTATTTATAATATCTGTTATAGACTTATTTTCTCTATAAACCAAAAATATAGGCCCTGTATGAGCATTGCAATATTTTATATGCTTTACTCTGTCTATACCTTTATCATCCCTTATATTTTCATGTTTTTTTATTTTATTTTCTATATACTCCTCTATAGATGCACATATAACTAATCCTGTTTGATTTTTTCCATTCATAATCTGCCTATAAATATAGAACATAGGCTCTTTATCTTGAATATATATTCCTTCTTTTATCATACTATCTAATAAATCTCTAGAACATTCATATACTCTATCATCATATTTGTATATGTCTTTAGATAGATTTACTTCCCCTCTATCAACTCTTAAAAAAGAGTACTTATTATCTTTTACTAACGCCCTAGCTTCTTCACTATTAACAACATCATATGGTGGAGCTGCCACATACTCAACTAAATCATTTACAGGTCTATATGCTCTAAAAGGTCTTATTATAGCCATGTTAATGTACCACTTCCTTCTAAAAAACTACTTTATATCAAAGAAATCTATTATTATATTTACTACCTCACTAGCTATTCTATCCTGCGCCTCTTTAGTTGATGCCCCAACATGAGGAGTTACGCTCACTCTCTTATGATTTATAAGCTTTTTATTTAATGTGGGCTCCTGCTCAAACACATCTATTCCTGCACCAGCCACTTTTCCATTATCTAAAGCCTCTACCAATGCCTCTTCATCTACTACCTTACCTCTTGCACAATTTATTAAATATACTCCATCTTTCATTAACTCAAATTCCTTCTTACCAATAAGACATCCTGTTTTCTTATCATAAGGAACATGTAATGAAATAAAATCAGATGTACTTAATAAATCTTCTAATGATTCAAACTTATAAGTAAGGTCATCATACTTACCTTCGATTGTGTAATACACCACATTCATACCAATTGCTGATGCTTTTTTAGCTAATGATCTTCCTATACGTCCCATTCCTATTATGCCCAGAGTTTTTCCTGCAAGCTCTACACCTTCATACTCTTTTTTATTCCAACTACCCATCCTCATAGTAAAATTTGAATCTGCCAAAAATCTAGCAACTGAAAACATATGAGCAATTGCAAGTTCTGCTACAGAATCTGAACTTGCATTAGGTGTATTTCTAACTTCTATCCCTAACTTATTGGCATAGGTCACATCTATATTATCTACTCCTACACCTGCTCTTATTATCAATTTAAGGTTACTTTTATTAGTTAAACTATCTAATATATCAGAGTCTATCTTAGTTGCCGATCTTATTGTAATAACATCAAAATCCTTTAAAATATTTTTCAATTCTTCCTTACTATAATGATAATTAGTAACTTCAATCCCCAATAGTTTCAAATTATCAATAGCCTCTTGTTTTAAGCCGTCATTTGTTAATACTTTAATCATATAATTCCCCCCCTTTTATCTACAATTGCAAGCTATTTCAATTGTAATATATCATTTATATGACTTAGTAATTCATTTATATCTTCAACTGTACAGTCAGCCATGTGAGCTATTCTAAATGTTTTTTCTTTTAAATCCCCATATCCATTAGAAATTTGGAATCCTCTTCTGCCTAATTCCTTATTTAAATTTGCTACACTTATATTTCTATTATTTTTAATAGTAGTTAAAGTATTTGATATATATCTCTCATCTGGAAATAACTCAAAATATTTTTTTCCCCACTCTCTAACTACATTTGCCATTTCAATATGCCTTGCAAATCTATTTTCTAGTCCTTCTACATTTAAAATATAATCTAATTGATAATCAAGTGCATACATATGTGAAATTGATGGTGTTGATGGATATTGATAATCCTTCTTTTTAATATATTTATATAAAGCTAATAAATCCAAGTATGTTCCTCTAAATTTAACCTTCTCAGCATTTTTTATTGCTTTATCAGAAAAAGTACATATTGCCATTCCAGGTGGCAATCCTATGGCTTTTTGAGTTGAAGTTATACATATATCTATTCCATATTTGTCTACCTCAATTTTACTTCCAGCTGCAGAGCTTACTGCATCAACAGCAAATACAACCTCTGGATATTTTTTAACCACCTCTGAAATTTCTTCGATTGGATTCATTATCCCTGTAGAAGTTTCATTATGAGTTACTGTTAAAAAATCATATTTCCCTGTAGATAAAGCTTTATCTATCTCATTAACATTTAAAGCCTTCCCTTTATCCACTTCATAAATATCTGCAGGAACATTATTGCTCACAGCCATTTCGTACCATCTTTTCCCAAAGGCTCCAACAGAAAATACAGCTGCTCTTTTTGCTGTACAAGACCTTATAGCTCCTTCCATAAGTCCACTTCCAGATGTGGTGGATAATAATATTTCACTTTCTGTATAAAATAACTTTCGCATTTTATCGCTTATAGATTTTTGTAATTCTGATGCTTCCTTACTTCTATGCCCAATCATAGGAGTGGCCATCTTTTCCAATACTTCTTTTTTAACTTCTACTGGTCCAGGTATAAAAAGTTTCTTGTGCATTTTCTGCCTCCTTTTCTTTTATATAATCTTATTTTTATTATAATATTTATATTAATTAATTATTGTTCCTATGAAATATTGTCAATAAAAAAAATCCTATGTTTCCACATAAGATTTATTTAATATCTATTCCTCATCAAAAATTAATACTGATTCTGTTTCTCTACAATATTTAACACATATACATTGACCTAAATGTCTAGGGCACTTATAACATACACATCCATCACCTTTTCCATCACAAGTCCCTTTCTTAAGTTCAGGGCAATATGCACAATTAACTCCATTTCCAGCTGCCATAAACATTCCTCCTTTTTGTATTTCTTAAAAAGCTAAATTTATTATTAACTCTAAATCTACTCTTATAACTTTATATAAGCATTGTATTTCTCTTAAGATTATATAATTTTAAATTATAACTTACAAGAATTTACACGTATATTTATATATTCATTGGATAAATTAATATCATAAATAATCATCATATATGATGATTATTTATGATAATGGGTGTAAGCGGATGTAGTGCTTACACCCTGATTTTTTTATAGTAACACTTTTTATATTACTCCATAAAATGCTTATATAAGAGCTTTTCACTCATTGGCAATTCAAAATATTCTAACTCCCATCTATGAAACTACAGGGAACCTATCCAAAATAGGTTCCCTGTAGTTTTAAAAAAACAACTTAAATATTATTAAAAATATTATCCCTGGTATTCCTAAAAATCCAGCAATAAGTGCTGTCACAGGGTTTATTACTAAAGAAAAATTAAAATATGCACCTATGTAGTTGGTTAGGTATAATAATACTATCCCAACTAGTCCATTTATAAGTATCTTTATCGGCCACTTAAGTAACTTTATAACCAAAAATAATAAAGCTAAACCTACTAGTCCGTAAATAATAAGTTCCATATCCATAATATAACCTCCATATAATATTACACAATTAATATTATGCTATATTATACCAGTTTATATGTTATATTTCTATAATTTCTCCATATTCTTCCTTGGCAATGCTAAATAAATAATCAAATCTTTTTTTAGCAGCTGTTTCTTTATATATTGCTGCTTCTATAAGTCTAGGATCGTTAGTATTATTAAATAGACTTTCAGCAGCTTCCATTTCATTAATTGTTTCTCTTAACTCTGTTAATATCTGCTGACTTATACGTTCTTCCTTTTCATATTTAATTAACAGAAAATCTAATATATTCTTTTTAATCATAGAACCTCCTAAAAATATTTTTACTTGTTATTATTAACATTATTAGTAAATTCTATTCATAATACTTAACTTAAATACATTTAAAACTCCCTAAATGAATTTTCAGCTTCATAATATACCTATAAAAATAAAGTTGAAATAATATATATATGTAAACTTATCACTGGATATTATCTAGAACTTTATTATTTATGTAATAAAAATTACGTTAAAAAATTTTACTTTTCTGAGCCTAAGCTAGTTCTAATCCTTTAGTAATTTTTATGAGATAAATGATAAAAATTCTTATATTATCAAGTCAGTGCTTAATTATATATATTGTTTCAACTTTTATATTCTAAGTACTTCTATATTTCTTTTCTTCCTTCTAGTGCTTTTGAAAGTGTAACTTCATCAGCGTACTCTAAGTCCCCACCAACCGGTAGACCAGATGCTATTCTTGTAACCTTAATATCTAAAGGTTTAAGTATTCTTGATATATACATAGCAGTAGCTTCACCTTCTACATTAGGGTTAGTAGCTATTATAACCTCTTTTACATCAGCACTCATTCTTGCAACAAGTTCTCTTAATTTTATATCTTGTGGCCCTCTTCCTTGCATTGGAGAAAGATTTCCATGAAGAACATGATAACTTCCGTTAAACTCTTTAACCTTCTCCATAGTCATTATATCCTTTGGTTGCTCCACTACACATATGACATTCTTATCTCTGCTTGGATTTGAACATATTGCACAAGGATCTTTATCTGTAAAGTTTCCACATATAGAACAATATTTTATTGTTCCTCTAGCCTTAACTAATGCATCTGCAAATTCTTTTACCTCTTCTTCTGGCAAATTTAATATATGTAATGTTAACCTTTGAGCAGTCTTTTGACCAATGCTTGGCAACTTTGCAAATTCTTCAATTAATTTTTCTATGGCAACTGGATAAAAGTCCATATTACTCCTCCTTCCTTTGTTTTAAATCATAAATTTTAACTTTCAGTTAAGTTCGATTAACAAAATCCTAGATTTTGAATCTAAATGAAACTCACTATTCACTACGTTCATAGGAGTAAGTTCGATTAACAAAATCGCAGATTTTGAGTCTCACTTAATTTATAAGGCATACAAAGATTTTACTTTGTATGCCTCTAATATATATTAAAACATTCCCGGTATATTCATTCCACCAGTTAATTTACCCATTTTGTTAGCTGTTTCTTCTTCAGCTTTCTTTAATGCTTCATTAACTGCGCTAAGTACTAAATCTTCTAACATTTCTACGTCATCTGGATCTACTACTTCTTCTTTAATTTTTATTGAAAGAACTTCCTTCTTACCATTAACTTTAACTAATACAGCTCCGCCTCCAACTGAAGCTTCGAATTCTTTTTCTTCTAACTCTTGTTGAGCTTGAGCCATTTCTTTTTGAAGCTTTTGAGCTTGCTTCATTAGGTTATTTATGTTTCCTCCACCGAAACCACCTGGGAATCCACCTCTTGCCATAACATATCCTCCTTGAAATAAAAATATATTCTTTATTATATATTATTTTAAAATATTTTACTATAAGCGATAATCTAAAAATATAATTCTAAATGACTCTTATTCATCTATAATATCAACCAAATCTGCGCCAAATGTTTCTACTAATATATCTTCTGTACGCTTTTCACCTTTATTTTCTTCTTCTACAATAAAATTAACTTTAACCTCTTCTCTTAATACTTCTGAGAATATATCATTAATCACGCTTTTGTATTCAGCCTTATCTAATCTATCTTTACTTAACTTATAATCACTATCAAATTGAATAGTTACTATTCCCTTTGAGCAAGCTACAGGTCTTCCAGTTAATATAGAAGCATATATTATCATAGCTCTTCTAGCCTTAAATCTATCTAATATATCTTTCCAAGCCTTTTGAACGTCATTAATACTTAATGTAGAATTACTATTTCCACCTTGAATATTCTGAGAAGTAGAACTAAGTTGTTTGTTAACTGCTTTATTAGCAACAATTTGCTTTGTATTTGCTATTTCACTTTTGACACCTTCAGTTGCCACAACTTTAATATTACCACTCTTTAAATTTTCTTCTAATTTATTTAATCTTGATAATATTACTTCATTAGATGTATCATATTCTATTTTACACATTTTTATTATAGCCAATTCTAAATATAATCTTGCTTGTTTGCTTAATTTTGCATTTCCCTCAGCTTCTTGAAGTATTCTTATACATCTCATTATTTCTTCAGCTCTTAATCTTGCAGACTGCTCTTTGATAAGTGCTATATTTTCTTCTGACATATCTAATACTTCTTCTGGATTATTAGTTACTTTTGCCATAAGTAAATTTCTATAATGAGATATTAAATCTTTTATAAACAAATAAATGTCTTTTCCTGAAAAAACTACATCCTCTATTACTCCTATAGCCTTCTCAACACTTCTCTGAATAATAGCATTTGTTAAATTAAATAAATGCTCATTTGTTACTAGGCCTAGCATACCTATTAAAGTGTCATATTGAACATTCCCATTTCCCATAGAAATTGCTTGATCTAATATACTTAAAGAATCTCTCATTGCTCCATCAGAAATTCTTGCAATTAAGTTCAAACTTTTATCGTCAGCCATAACACCTTGTTCTGTAACTATCTTTCTAAGTCTATCTGTTATATCACTATTACTTATTCTCTTAAAATCAAATCTTTGACATCTTGAAAGGATAGTTATAGGAAGTTTCTGAGGATCTGTTGTTGCCAAAATAAATATTACGTTACTTGGTGGTTCTTCTAATGTTTTTAAGAAAGCATTAACAGCCCCAGCTGAAAGCATATGAACCTCGTCCATTATATATACCTTAAATCTAGTTTCTTGAGGTGGATATTTAACATCATCTATAATATCTCTAATCTTATCTACCCCATTATTTGAAGCTGCATCTAATTCTGTAACATCTATTGCTAACCCCTCATTTATCTTTTTACACATTTCACATTCATTACAAGGCTCTCCATCTTTAGGATTTAAACAATTTAACGCTTTTGCAAAAACCTTCGCAGTTGATGTCTTTCCTGTACCTCTTGTTCCACAAAAAAGATACGCATGAGCTATTCTATTATTTAAAATTTGATTTTTTAATGTAGTTGTAATATGTTCTTGCCCTACTACATCATAAAACGTTTTAGGTCTCCATTCTCTATATAAAGCAGTATATGCCAAGGGATTCACCTCATTTTATCTCTATTTAATCTACTTTTATTATACCCAATATTTATTAATAGTTAAAGATTTTTCCCTAATCCAAAATTTAAACATCTACTTTATTTAAAACTAGTCTTAAAAAACATTAACAGATAGCAAAAAGCCCATATGCATAATTATTAATTTTTATGCATACAATCTTTCTTATCTCAAATTTTTATAGTTATTTTTTTAACATTATAATGTTATTTATATCCAAGTTTATGTTATTAAATTAACTTTTTGTGTTTCTTTTTATATTTGTTTATTAATAATTATTCTTAATATTAACTATGCTATAATGATATTAAAATAGATTTTCGAGGTGAACCTATGACTAAAAACTTTATATCAAAAACAGATGAATTATTTAAAAATACATTAAACGAAATTCTTACAAACGGAACAAGTACAGAAGGTCACAAAATAAGACCTAAATATAAAGATGGGACTCCTGCTCATACACTATATATAAACCAAGTTGTTGAAAAGTACGATATATCTAAAGAAGAACTTCCTATTACTACTTTAAGACCTACAGCATGGAAATCAGCTATCAAAGAAATTCTATGGATATATCAAGACCAAAGCAATGACTTATCAGTATTAGAAGAAAAATACGGAATTATGTGGTGGAGAGACTGGGAAGTAAATAACTCTAATACAATAGGCCAAAGATATGGTGCTACTGTTAGAAAATATGATCTAATGAACAAATTACTAAAAGGATTAAAAAATGAACCTTACACTAGAAGACATATTATAGATTTATATCAATATTCAGATTTCGAAGAAACTGAAGGATTACATCCTTGTGCTTTTCTTACTGTGTGGTCTGTTAGAGGAGAATTCCTTGATGTAACCCTTCATCAAAGAAGTTCTGATTATTGTGTTGCAGGTCATGTTAACAAAGTTCAATATGTAGCGTTAATGATGATGGTAGCTAGACACGTTGGATTAAAGCCTGGAGTATTTATGCACGTTGTAGATAACCTACATATTTATGATAGACATATAGAACAGGCTAAAGAATTAATCTCTAGAACACCTAGTGATAAACAACCTAAGTTAATACTTAAAGAAGGTAAAACAAACTTCTATGACTTCACAATCGATGATTTTGAAATGGTAGATTATGAGCCAGTTAAACCACAACTAAAATTTGAATTGGGGATATAATTATGATTAGTTTAATAGTTGCCATTGCACAGAATAATGTTATAGGTGGAGATAATAAACTTTTATGGCATATATCTGACGATTTAAAGAGATTTAAAAAAATTACTTCTGGTAATACAATAGTTATGGGTAGAAAAACATTTGAATCATTACCAGGGGTTCTCCCTAACAGGAAACACATAATATTGACAAGAGATAAAAATTACACTGTGGATAATCCTTCTGTAGAAGTTATCCACAATATCAACGATATTATCAACAATTTTAAAAATTCTCCTGTGGAAGTGTTTATAATTGGCGGAGGAGAAATCTATAATCAGTTTATTAATTCTGTGGATAAAATCTACTTAACAAAAGTTTTTAAAAACTTCGAAGGAGATACCACTTTCCCTGAAATAGATTATAATAACTGGAACATTACTTTTGAATCAGAAATATTCACTGATGAAAAAAGCAATATAAACTATCAGTTTATAAACTTAGAAAAATAAAAAAGCATAGAAAAATAGGGATATTTCTTGAGTAAGAAGAAATGTCCCTATTTTCCTGTCCTATTGTTTTTTGTCCTATATTGTTAATCCTATTGAAGAGTAACCAAATTTTATAAAAAGATAATATATATTAATTTTTCTATTATCTCTTAGATTCAAGAATTTATAGTCAAATTCTTAATTTCAAATAACTTTCTTAAACATTAAAAAAGCCTTTCCTATAGAAAGGTTTAATGAAAACCGTGCACCTCACTTCGGCAGTAATCTATATGCGTTACCTATGTAGTTAACTCAGGCTAGATTTATCCACGTCACACTCAGGGGCTACTTATCGCTGCTTCCTTCCGGACCTGACGAGGTTCATAGTCTTAAGTCGCGTGGGACCCCACCCTCAACATCACTTGCATAGGGGCAGACCATATAGACTAAAGCCTAGGTGAGGAATTCAATCCTGCTATAGCGGATTGCAGGTTACAGGGCACCGCTGACTCCCCATCTAGCACGGCTATGGCGGAGAGAGTGGGATTTGAACCCACGATAGAGTTTCCCCTATACACGCGTTCCAGGCGTGCTCCTTCGACCACTCGGACATCTCTCCATAATTACTAGAATAAATTCCTCTAGACTTTAACGTTTTGACACGTTATCTAATTATACACATATGTTAACATACAACTTAAAAAAGGTCAACCTAATTATCTTCTTCTATATTGCCCATTACATTTCATTTTTATATAACAAAAGAGCATTTATACATAAATATATTTATATATAATGCTCTTTATGCTAATCATGTAAATTAATCCTATTTTTTAGTTTTTTTCTTACAAGCAAAAATTATAACTACTATACCTAACAATATTCCAGTTAAACTAACTATTTGGGCTATTCTTAAACCAAAAAACATTAAACTATCAGTTCTTAATCCTTCTATAAAGAACCTTCCAACAGAGTAAAGTATCATATAACTTCCCAAAACAATACCATGTTGTTGCTTTTTCTTATATAAAATATAAATAAGTATTGCAAAAACTAATAAATCCCATATAGATTCATATAAAAATGTTGGATGATAATAAGTTCCATTTATAAGCATTCCTTGTTGAATGAATTGAGGAAACTTACTTATAAATTGTTCTGTAACCGGTCCACCATGAGCTTCTTGGTTCATGAAATTTCCCCATCTTCCAATAGCTTGTGCTAATATTACTCCTGGCATTACAACATCGATGTATTCAAAGAAATTAACTTTCTTTACTCTAGTAAATATATAAGCTGTTAATAATCCAGCAATAAGTCCACCATGAATAGCTATTCCACCATTTCTAATATTAATCATATCCCATATTGAATGATAATTTTCAAATTCAAAGGCAACATAATATACCCTAGCCCCTATTATAGCTAAAGGAAAACTCCATAAAAATCCGTCGATAATAATATCAAAATTTAATTCTTTCTTCTTTGCAGTTATATATGTAACTCCAAAAGCTGCTAAAACACCACAAGCGATAATTATTCCATACCATCTAATTTGCATTCCAGCAATTTCAAAAGCAACTGGATTCACATAATCAACTCCTCTCTATTTTTTATTCTTTCTTCGTGTATCAAAAAATTTAGTAAGCATATCACTACACCTTTTATCATAACACCAATTAGTATTAACTCTACTATTAAATATATCATAATCTAAAAGATTAATCACAGTTCCACAAGCACCCATATCAATGTTAAAAGTCCCTATATACAAATTAGATATTCTAGAATGAGCTATTGCCGCAGCACACATCGCACAAGGTTCCAACGTAACATACATATCACATCCATTTAATCTCCAGTCACCTATAGCTTTACTGGCCTCTTCTATTGCTAAAACCTCAGCATGAGCTGTAGATAACTTCATTGCTTCTTTCATATTACATGCTTTAGCTATAACTTCTCCATCTTTAACAATAACAGCTCCAACAGGAACTTCTCCTAAATCATATGCCTTTTGTGCTTCATCTAATGCTAAATCCATAAAATTCATAAAATCACCATAAAAATAAAGTGCAAAGCACTTTGTTGAAAAGTTTGACTTCGTCAAAGAGAAAAAGTCAGCTGAAGCTGCGGGAAAAATATTGCCTACGTCAATAGAGAAAGGATCTCTAACGAGGTGAAATACTTTTTTCTGCTACTATAGTAGCATTTCCCCTTAACATAGTTAACTTTTCCCTGCTACATAGTAGCCTTTTCACCTCGACGAAGTCGACTTTTCACTTGTGAGCCTTAGCTCGCACTTTATTTAATTTAAGTATATATTCTAACTTTCTTGATTCTGTTTTTATCTACTTCTTCTACTACGAACCTTATATTGTTTAATTGAACCTCTTCATTTTGCTCTGGGAATCTTCCTAATTCTCCAATGACTAAGCCTCCAACGGAATCAAATTCTTCTGATTCCATATTAACACCTATAAGTTCACTTATATCATCTAGTCTTGCACTTCCATCAACTACAAACTCATCTTCTTTAATTACTTCTATTTCTTTTTCATAATCATCATACTCGTCTTCTATATCGCCAAAGACTTCTTCTATTAAATCTTCTATAGTAACTATTCCAACAGTTCCACCATACTCATCTAATACTACTGATATATGATTTCTAGTCTTCTTCATTTCTTTGAAAAGTTCTTTTATCTTCTTAAATTCAAAAGTATAATATGGCTCTCTCATGTAATCAGATACCTTAAAAGGTTTTGAATTTTTTTCAGCCATAATTAAGTCTTTTACATTTAATATTCCCACAATATCATCAATGGTTTGATTATATACCGGTATTCTTGAGAATTGTTCAGTCTTTATTATATCTAAAACTTCTTCATAGCTTGCATCTATATCCACAGCTATTACATCTACTCTTTGAACCATTACGTCTTTTACATGAGCATCGGCAAAATCAAAAACATTGAAAATCATTTCTTTTTCAACATCTTCTAATACACCTTCCTCTTCACTAACACCAACCATGGTTCTTAATTCTTCTTCTGTTATAAATGGTTCACTTGCCTTTGGATCTCCGCCAAATAATCTTATAAATATTGAAGATATAGCAGTAAAAATACCTATAAAAGGTTTTAGTATTTTAACAATCACATTGATTATCTTGCTTACCTTTAAAGCAACCTTTTCAGATTTTTGCTTTGCTATAGACTTTGGAGTTATTTCCCCGAAAATAAGTACTAATATAGTCATTACACCTGTTGCAATTCCTGCTCCTGCCGAACCAAATATTTTCGTGGCAATAGTAGTTGCAAGCGCAGATGCACCTATATTTACGACGTTATTTCCTATAAGTATCGCTCCTAAAAGCCTATTTGGGTCTTCCGTTAGTTTCTCAACTAGCTTAGCCCCCTTTACTCCCTCTTCCACCATATGCCTTATCCTAATTTTACTTAAAGACATTAGTGCTGTTTCTGACATTGAAAAAAATCCTGACATGATAAGCAAAATTATTAGTATTCCTATCTGCCATATGAGACTCGTGTCCAAAAATAATCACTCTCCTAATTTACAAAAATATTTTATTTTTAATTATATCATACGCTAAAATTATATGATATAAATTTCCAATAAATTAAATGTAAATTCATATTTAATACAATTTATAAATATTTTAACACTTTAAATATAACTCACTATTCACATACGTTAATAGTAGTACACTCTATGTAACTTTAAAATCCAAAATCCTAGAAAGTTCTATTTACAAAATCCAAGATTTTGAATTTATCTTATTGTTTAATTTTAGTATTTGATTTAAAATGTTTCTTATAACATAAATTAACATAATTTTGAGGTGATAATTTGTTTATTATTAATTTTATTCGTGGCTTTTTTATGGCCTTAGCTGATAGTGTTCCTGGAGTTTCAGGTGGTACTATAGCATTTATACTTGGTTTTTATGATGATTTTATAAATTCACTAAACTCATTGATATCAAGAGATAATATGGATAACAAAAAGAACTCTTTAATTTTCTTATTTAAATTAGGAATTGGTTGGGTTACTGGAATGGTATTATCAGTACTATTCTTATCATCAATATTCGATGCTCAAATCTACAAAATAAGTTCTTTATTTACTGGATTTATAGTAGTTTCAATTCCATTAATAATAAGTCAAGAGAAGGATTCTATAGTTGGAAAATACAAAAATATTTTATTTACTATTATAGGAATCACTATAGTAGCTCTTATTACTTACTTCAATCCAGCATCTTCTAATGGTGGTCTTAACCTTTCATTAGATAGCTTGTCAATCGGATTAGGTATATTTGTATTTGTAGCTGGTATGATAGCTATTTCTGCAATGGTACTTCCAGGTATATCAGGTTCAACATTACTTTTAATATTTGGACTTTATACCGGAATAATAGGTGCTGTAAAAGAAGTTCTTACTTTTAATTTCTCTTACTTACCAATATTAATAATATTCGGTTTAGGAGTATTAACTGGTATAGCAACAACAATAAAAGTTATTAAATTCGTACTAAAGAAATACAGATCTCAAACAGTATATTTAATATTAGGACTTATGATTGGTTCTCTATATGCAATATTTATGGGACCTACAACTTTAGAAGTAGCAAAACCAGCTATGAACTTATCAAGCTTTAGCTTTATATTCTTCATTATTGGTGGAGCATTAATATTAGGATTAGAAAGATTAAAAGTAGTTTTTGAAAGTAAAGAAACTAAAAATATATCTAAAAATAGAAAAGGAGCTTAATTAAGCTCCTTTTTCTATATTCAAATTAATATAAGTTATTATATCCCTACATTTCCACTATTAATACCTTGAACTGATTCACTTAATGGAAGCCAATTTAATATTTTTAAAATATATTCATCCCAAAAATACCAGTTATGCTCTCCTGGTCCCTCTTCATAAGTTACATCAAAACCATTTTCTATTAATACTTCTCTAAACTGTCTATTCGCATCTATTAAGAAATCTTCAGTGCCACAACATAAGTATATCTTAGGAGCTGCCTCTACTCCAGATAATTTCTTAGCTAATGCTTCATAATCTTTATCGCTTCCTTTTATCTTTGATACATCACCAAATACCCCTGTGTAATATTGGCGACCACCCATCATAGCCGTTATTCCTTCTTCTGTCCCATATACAACTTCATCTAAAACAAGTCCTGATGAAAGTCCTGCTACATATCCAAATGTATTATAGAACTTAAGTCCATTAACTATGGCTCCATATCCCCCCATAGATAATCCAGCTATAAAAGTATCTTCTCTCTTATGAGATAAGTTGAACATCCTTCTTGTCATTTCAACTAGTTCTTCACCTATAAAGTCGCTAAATCTCTCACAAGTGTACTCATTATTTATATAAAACTTATTTTCTCCCGAAGGCATTACTACTGCTATATTCTTTTCTTGAGCCCATGATTGTATTCTTGTTCCACTAATCCAATCACCATTATTTCCAAATATACCATGTAGTAAGTATAAAGTTTTAAAAGGTTTAACTTCTTCCTCTTTATCAAACACCAACTTATCTACAGGTAAAATAACATTAATACTAACTGTTCTCATTAATGTTTTTGACATAAAGTCTACTTTTAATTGTGCCATAGTATTCTCCCCTTTTACATCTATCAAAAATTATTATGCTATATTTTCTTTTGCATATAAAACTGCTCCTAAAATATTTGAATCATTGCTATATAAACAACGTTCAATCTTAGTAGTACATATATCCATAAAATATACCTTCATACTACTAAATTTTTTTCTTACAAGATCAATAAACCAATCTTCTTCACTAATTCCACCACCTAAGCATATGACCTGAGGATTAAAGAATAAAACAATGTTATATAAACCTACACAAATGTTATCTACCCAATCATTAATGGCTTCTACTGCTATTTTATCACCATTTAAATACTTCTCACATACGTCTGTACCATATTTTAAGCATTCAGTAGTTTTGCTATTATAAATATCAATTAAAGCTGACATCGAAGCAATTGTAGCAAAAAACTTTCCTTTTCCATTCTTATAATCTAATAATAAAGGGGAAAATTCTCCTGCTATACCATTCATCCCCTTGATAACTCCACGGTCATCACAAATGCATCCACCAATTCCAGTTCCAATTACAAAATAAGCACTAGACTTAGTCCCTTTACCATTGCCTATTTTAAACTCACAATATCCTGCTGCTTTAGCATCATTAAGAGTGTAAACCTTCTTGCTTGTCCTTTTTGATACCTCTTCATTTACATTTGTGCCACACATAACGCATACATTGGGAGCTGCTTTAGATAATACATTAGAATTACTATCAATTACTCCAGGTGCTGATATACCTATCGCTTCATACTCATAATTCTCTAAGCCATCACATAAATAATCATAAAATTCATCTTTACTTTCTTTCATTTCAGAAGGCTTTTTCCACTTTTCTACTACATTATTATTCTCATCTATTAATGCATATTTTATAAAAGTTCCTCCAATATCAATTCCTAAATACATTCTTTTTCTCCTCATAATCTCAAGTCTTTTTATTTAATATTCATTACTTTCATTCTGAAGCTTATATCCTATCATTTACTTTTGTTTTTTCTATAAGCATTAGGTGTCATGTTATATTTCAATTTGAATTTATTTATAAATGCCATTTCATTTGGAAAGCCACACTCTAAAGATATATCTATAACTTTTTTATCTGAGTTTAAAAGTAAATGTACTGCATTCTCTAATCTTATTTCTGTTAAGTATTTATGAAATGTTTTTCCCAAGCACTTTTTAAATAATATTGAAATATTTTGTGGCGTATAATTAAATTTTTCAGCTACATAATTTAAAGTTATATTCTCTTTATAATTAAAATTTATATAGTAAATTATTTTATTTATCGTATCATTAAAATTACTAGTAACAATATTCTCTTTAGCATAATTCTCATCTTCAACAATAGTAGTTAATAATAATAATAGATTAGCCTTATATTTCATTTGAGAAATATAATTATTAACTTCTATATGTTTTATAACATTTTCATAATAAAACAAAAATTTTGATATATTACTTATCTTGAATATCTTTAATGTAAAATCATCACGATTTAAATATTTTAATAAGAAATCATACTTAATGTGTAGACATTGATGATTACCACTACTACTTATTGATTTTATGCCATGCAATGTAGTTCCACCTATAACAATTGCCTCTCCATCACCTACTAATATATTTCCATTCGCCGTAGTAACTTCAATACTGCCTTGGACCATATATATTATTTCTAGAGACTCATGCCAATGCCTCCCAATTACCCCGTTACCAGTTGAAAATTGATCACAATAAGTGCATATATTATGGGGATCATTTATCCATGGTTCACCTATCTTTTCAAAAGGTTCATACTCATTTTTATATTCAAAATATACAGTATCACCAACATTAAATACCTTTATAACTTGATCCGATTCTTGAACATCTACCATAATAACCTCTCCCCATTTCACTAATAAATTTTATTAACTACTAATCAAGTATTTCTCCATTAGATTCAATAACCTTCTTATACCACTCAAATGATTTTTTCTTACTTCTTTTTAATGTTCCATTTCCCTTATCATCCATATCAACATAAACAAATCCATACCTCTTCTTCATCTCTCCAGTACCAGCTGATACTAAATCAATACATCCCCATGGTGTATATCCCATCAAATCTACTCCATCATATTCAACAGCTTTTTTCATTTCAACTATATGTTTTCTTAAATAATCTATTCTATATTCATCATTTATTGATCCATTTTCTTCAACATTATCTATTGCCCCTAAACCATTTTCTACTATCATTAATGGTTTTTGATACTTATCGTATAATCTATTTAATACTATTCTTATACCTTGAGGATCTATAGGCCATCCCCATTGTGATTCTTCTAAATAAGGATTTTTTACTCCTCCTAATTGATTTCCTCCAGTCTTATTCTTATCTTCCTTTGTTGAAACAACACCAGAGTTATAATAACTAAATGCTATATAATCTACTGTACCTGCTTTTAGTATCTCATCATCTTCATCCTCTTTTTCTAAGGTTATATTTAATCTTTCTAATTCTTTAAGCTTATAAGATGGATAATATCCTCTAACTTGTACATCTAAATAAAAATCCTTAAATCCTCTATCTAGTTCCATAGTTTTTATTACATCATTAGGATTGCAAGTTTCAGGGTAAAATAGTATATTTGCTACCATCAATCCTATTTTAAATTCTGGATTAATCTTATGGCCTAAAATAACAACCTTTGCACTGCTTAATAATAAATTATAGATAGCTTGTTGTTGCCTCTGTAAATTTGATGCTTCAGTTATTCCTAATGTAGTATAATCTCTTAAGAAATTAACCTCATTAAATGTCATCCAATACTTAACCTTATTCTTATATCTATTAAATATAGTCTCACAATATCTTTCAAAGAAACCAATAGTCTTACGATTTAACCATCCATCATATTCAATAGCTAAATTTAATGGAATATCAAAATGATTAATTGTTACTACAGGTTCAATTCCATACTTAAGTAATTCATCAAATACATCATCATAGAATTTTAAACCTTCTTCATTTGGTATTTTATTGTCGCCATTTGGAAAAATTCTTGACCAATTTATAGACATTCTAAAGCACTTAAATCCCATCTCAGCCATTAATGCAATATCTTCCTTATAATGATTATAAAAATCTGTTGCTACATGACTTGGGTAATATATATTTTCATCTATGTATGCCTTAGCTCCTTTTGGTAAATCTTCAAATCTATTTATAGCCTTTTTTGTTCCATCTTCTAATTCAATTGTTATTTTTCGCGGTGTATGTTGATCACCATCTGTAATTACATCTGCAGTCGCTAATCCTTTACCTCCACTAATATATCCACCTTCATATTGGTTAGCAGCTGTAGCTCCTCCCCATAAAAATCCTTCAGGAAAACTCATAATAATACTCCTCTCACCATTTTAAATTTCAATATTCAATATAAAGAAAGGTTGAATTAATAAAAATTCAACTTTTCTTTATTCCTTTTATATTAATCAGCAGCAATTTCACTTGCCTTTAACATTTCTTGTTCATCTTTATAAGCATTAGCATCATCTACCATAAAGAATGGTAAGTACATTAAGAAATGAATTGTTACTGATACTCCCCATATTAATAATAGATTTAATCCACCACTCATTACTGAACTAACAAATCCAGGAGTAACCCATGGTAAAGATATAGTTGGATTTAATGTCACTGGTAGAATATTAACTAATAATATTGCTACAGCCCCAGATGCTAAAGATGTAAATACCATTGGAATAAAGTATAGTGGGTTTAACATTGTTGGGAATCCAAAAATAATTGGTTCATTAATATTAAATATATTTGCTGGTATAACTAACTTTCTCATTGATTTATACTTTTCAGATTTTGCAAACAACGTCGCAATACATAATCCTAAAGTATTACCGTTTCCTCCAACATATACTGCCGCACCTACTATAGAGAATGTTAAGTATGGTAATGCTTGTCCTGCTAAGAAAGCTTCTGTATTTGCAGTACCTGCTGCCATTAAAACTGGTATATAACAACTCAATATAGGACTTGGATGAATCCCAAAGAACCAACATAAATTCATAAAACAATACATAAAAATCAATGCCCAAGGTGATGTACCAAAATACATAACTGGCTTAGAAATTACCTCTGTTATAAATGTAAATATATCTCCATATGATGTTAAAGAAATACCCCATTTAATCATGAATACCCCAAAGAATAAGATCATTGCAACAAATGTTGGTGCTAATGAATCAGCAACCATAGGTGGTACTGAATCCGGAAGTTTTAATTTTAAGTTTTTATTCATTAATTTACAAAAAATCCAAGGTGTTAATAGACCTACGATCATAGCAACAAAAATACCATTGCTTCCCATATTACTTGTCAACAATGACGTAGCCATAACTCCATCAATTTCTGAAGTTTTAATTGGCATTAATGTAATAAATACTGCTGCTGATACTACTGCTCCTGTGATAGCATTTTTTCCTTCAATCTTTGTATAGTTATAAGAAATACTTATAACTACATAAATAGCTAATAATGATAACGTTAATGATATAAAATCTTGTGCAACTTGATATAGTCCCATACTTACTAAGAAATTTTGCCATGGAGTAATAGGTAGATTTCCTAATACTGCAATTGCTGCTGTTCCTAAAGAAATTGGCATAGTTGCCATAAACCCAGCTGTTAATGCTCTTATAAACTTATTAGTTGATACTACATTAGCAAAAGGTCCCATTACTTTTTCTATTCCGCTTTGAAATTTGTCAAAAAAACTCATTTTTTTCTCCCCCTTTTATTTGTTTACAATTTAAATTTTAATATCGTTTACATATATTGGGTATGTGATTTTTCAAAAAAAGACCTTAAAAAATTAAAACCTTTACTTAAATTATATATTATACAAATATGTTGTTTTTTCAAAAAGTGAAATTTTCATACAACTTTACTTATATTCGAATTCTTACTTATATAAAAAAAATCCACAATCCTTTTTATTAAGGTTGTGGATTTTTACTGGTACTCCCAACAGGAATCGAACCTGTATCTATCCCTTAGGAGGGGACTATTCTATCCATTGAACTATGAGAGCACACTAGCTAAATATATTTTATTACATCTATTTATATATGTCAAATTTTTCTACTTTGCCTATTTTACATATTTATCATCTTAGAATCTTTGATATTAATCACATTATCTTTAATTAAGAATATTATAATAAAATTATTATATATTGGTGTAGGAATTCCTATTTTTAGTCCTATAGCTACTTCATATTCATCTTGTAAATAATCATCTTTATTTATTTTTTTAGAATATAATAACTCTGCATCTCTCAAACAATAAGTAGCGTCTCTACCAGCAAAAATATTTACTTGAATTTTTATATATAATGCTAAAGTTCTTATTAAAGCTTCTTCTATTTCATTATTTTTAGTATCTCTCACATATAATTTTGATATACTCTTATTACATCTACTATAATCCTCTAAATAATCTAAAACTATTCCCCACTCTTCAACCTTGTTGTATTTAGGTGTATCTGACTTAAAACTAACTATAACCTTAGCTTTATATAACTCCGAATTTTCTTTTAAGAATTCTTTATCTCCATAAACTATTGCCTTTAACGCTAATGGAAGCTCTTCTCTAAAAATCTTATCTCTAATAATAGTTTTAGACAAATCTGAATCTAAACTTATTTGAAGATATACTTTTAATGTATATCTCCCATCACTCTCTTTCCATTCAGCTAATACTTCATCTCTTGTTTCATTTGTTTTTTCATAGTTATATTTTTTATCTATAGTTAAAAATAAATCTGCTGTTTCATCAGAATGAGTTAATGTATATTTTCTATCTTTTTTATTGTTTATATCTATGTCTTTATATTCTACAAATAATTTTTCCGGAATAAATTTAGACACTTTAAGTCTCCTCTTATAATTTTTAGTTAATTTCATTATATGTTTTTAAAATTTATTGTTCACTACAAATATTATCCTTTATTTTTGTTTTAATTTGGTATTTAAAATTTAAGAAAGTTGCTATTTTCAAAGTTTTATAACTATACTTTCAACCAATAAAAGCATAGATTTTAAATTTTACTTATAGTATACTTTAAATAAGTTTATAAATTTAAGGGGTTGAATTGAATATGATTAGAACTATAATTTGGTTTATTTGGTTTGCTATTAGTTTAATAATAAGCATACCTTTTGTTTTTAGAGTTAACTACTTAATAAAAAAAGATAGAATTGAAGAAAGTAAGAAACTTATTCATAAATGCACAAGTCTTTGGGCTAAATCACTATTGAAGATAGCTGGTGTAAAAATAAATGTTAATGGTATTGAAAATATACCTAATGATAAAACTGTATTATTCATAGGTAATCATCAAGGTAACTTTGATATTCCAATATATCTTTCTACTATACCTATATTAATAGGTTTTGTTGCTAAAATAGAAACTGAAAAAATTCCACTAGTTAGAACTTGGATGAGATTAATGAAGTGCGTGTTCATGGATAGAAGCAGTCTTAGAAAATCTAGCGAAGCTATCATTCATGGAATTAAAAATCTTAAAGCCGGTTATAATATGGTTATTTTCCCTGAAGGTACAAGAAGTCGTGGAGATAAAACTGGTGAATTTAAAGCTGGCAGCTTTAAATTAGCTACAAAATCAAAAGTTCCAGTTATACCTGTAACTATGAATGGTTCTTATAAAATCATGGAACATGGTAATGGACCTTGGATCAAACCTGCAAATGTAGAGCTAACAATTCATGCTCCAATTGATACTTCTTCATTAACTAAAGAGGAAATTGATAATTTACCATCTAAAATTGAAGAAATAATTTGTTCAAAATTACCTAAGTAATTTAAAAATGGCTTGAATATTCAAGTCATTTTTTTATAAAAAAATAGAGTAAATGGCATTTCAAATACCATTTACTCTTAATGACACAATAACACAATAGTCTATTTGGTTATTAATAAATAGCTATCTCGCTTTATTATTTTAAATGTTTATTTTTAAATGTCAAACTCATATTCTTACCTTCAATTACTTTTTATGTAAATGACAACGTTTTCTATGGTATTTCTGATATTATTTTTTTATTTTACAATAAATACTTGATGCATAAACTTAGATTTTACTATATACTTAGTAAAGTCGATAAAAAGTAACGTAATTTAAATTGATTTAAATATATAGGTTTTTAACTCTAGAGAAATAGTAATTAACATAAATAAGAAAGAGGTATTATATGACAAATTTAACATTTAAAGATTTAGGATTAAGAGAAGGTTTATTAAGAGCTATAGATGATTTAGGCTTCACATCACCATCTCCAATCCAAGCAGAAAGTCTTCCTGTAACTTTACAAGGCTTTGACATAATAGGTCAAGCTCAAACAGGAACTGGTAAAACTGCTGCATTTGGTTGTGCGATAATAAACAACATAAAAAATAGAGATTCAATAGCTTCTATAATATTAGCACCTACAAGAGAATTAGCACTACAAGTTCATGATGAGTTAATTAAATTAACAAAGTACGAAAAACTTAACATAGTTGCTGTATACGGTGGAGCACCTATTCATCATCAAGCTAGAGACTTAAAAAGAGCTAATATTGTAGTAGGAACTCCTGGTAGAGTATTAGACCATATTAGAAGAGGAAATTTACCATTAGATAAAGTAGAAGTTTTTGTTTTAGATGAAGCTGATGAAATGTTAAACATGGGATTCATTGATGACATGGAAGAAATCATGAAGAGTATTCCTGAAGAAAGACAAACTTTATTATTCTCAGCTACAATGCCAGCACCAATAAAAAAATTAACTAAGAAATATTTAAAAGATGATGCTAAATATATAGCTATTGCTAAAACAGAAATGACTGCATCAAAAATAACTCAATACTTCTACGAAGTTCATGGAGATCAAAGATTTGAAGCTCTTTGCAGACTTATAGACTTTGATATGCCACAATCATCAATCATCTTCTGTAGAACTAAAAAAGGTGTAGATGATTTAGTAACAGCTATGCAAAGCAGAGGTTACATGGTTGAAGGTATGCACGGAGATATGTCTCAAGTTCAAAGAATGAAAACTTTAAAGAAATTCAAAGATGGAGCTTTAAAATTCTTAGTAGCTACTGATGTTGCTGCAAGAGGTATAGACGTTGAAGGTGTAACTCACGTAATTAACTATGAATTACCACAAGATATCGAATCTTATGTACATAGAATAGGTAGAACTGGTAGAGCTGGTAGAGAAGGAACTGCTTACAGCATAATCACTCCAAGAGAATTTGGATACTTAAGACAAATTCGTAATACAACTAAGAGTGATATCATAAAGAAATCTGTACCTACAGTTCAAGAAATATACAACAATAAGTTTGCTAATATGATAAATGAAGTTAGCTCAATAATTGATGCTAAAGATTATGATAAGTTTGTAGATGTTGCTAAAGAATTAAATGAAAGATATGATGCAGTTGAAGTTATTGCTTCATTAATGAAGAGTCAATTTGATACTAACCTTTCATTTGACTATTCAACAGATGCTTTAGTTGCACCTAAGAGTCAAGACGTAAGATTATTCTTCTCAGCTGGTAAGAGAGATGGATTAACAATAAAGAATTTAATAAATTACATAAAAGATAATGCTAAAGTTGGAGCTTCTCAAATAAGAAATGTTGATATAATGGAAAACTTCACATTTGTAAATGTTGATGAAGCAATCCACCAACAAGTATTAACTAAATGTTCAGGAAACAAGATTAATAAGAGAAAGATAAACGTTGAAGTAGCTACTGGTTCAAAAGGAAAAGGTGGCAAAAGTGGCGGTAAAAATAAAGGATTCAACAGAGATAGAAAAAATAAATAATAACATAAATTAAAGCTAAAGAAGTGTTTTATCACTTCTTTAGCTTTTTGTTTACACCTTCTATTAAGTAAGTTAAATGTTCCACATCTGCTTTAGCTCTTTTAAGCATCTTAGTTCTTTCTTCAGCCTTCTGAATAGCTTCTTTTGCTTCTTCAAAATCTTTTGCTTTGATTGATTTATTTGCATATTCTATTAAATAATCTATTTTTAGTACCATTTCAGCTAGGTCTTCTCTACCATCATTAACCAAATCTAATAAAAGACTATATATTTTTGGTGACGTTTTTTGTTTTGCATCTCTTAATAAATCATTATTCTTGCTAGTTATTTTTCCCATAAAAATTCCTCCAATTTATCCTTAACTATATTTTTGTCCTTTTTGATAAATTATATTTATTACAACATATTATTCAGAATAGTACAACCTATTTAAGATAATTTAAAAACTTTTATATAAGCATAAAATCATCTCCAAGAATATTATTCAGAATATTCATTATATTAAAATATATTAATATTATAATTTCATTTTTTATTTTTTCGCTTCTCTCATTTGTATTTAACCCCAAAATATTTAATTAATAATTTTTTATTATATTACTATAAAAACAACTTTTTATTTATTAAATAAATCATTTAAAACTATATTTTATATAATTTTACTATTTTTTTATGATTTTATAATACATTTGATTCTATATTATTCAACCTATCTATACTTTTGTTTTAAAATTATTTTTCTGAAAATTGAAGTATTTTTTTATATTTATTTCTTTGTAAATATATGTTATGTAATTTAATGTAATTAATTCTATAACTTTCATATTTTGCTTGCATATATTATAAAAACAGATGGAGCAAATTATATTATATTTTTACATGAAATTTATGGTTATTACATTATTATCCATAATATTTCTTATTTCGATATTTTTATAAAGTAAAAAATCATAATTTTTAAACACACTATGATTATATTTTTAATACATATAATTATAATAGATGTTTATGATTATTTTTAATAAGGTTAGATTATATTTTTCTTTTA
This sequence comes from Clostridium sp. NSJ-145, assembly GCF_021044725.1. NCBI lineage: Bacteria > Bacillati > Bacillota > Clostridia > Eubacteriales > Clostridiaceae > Clostridium > Clostridium sp. NSJ-145. The sequence continues at coordinate 61,148 of NZ_JAJNOS010000015.1, read as the reverse complement.
ATAAAATCATGTTTAATTAAAATATTATATAAAATCTATAAAAAAAAGACTAAGTTAATTGAATTACTTAGTTTTAAATAAACAAGATAGTTCAAATAGCTTAGTCTTATTAATTATAACTTTTTAACAAATTCAGATTTTAAGCTCATAGCTCCAAATCCATCAATTTTACAGTCTATATTGTGGTCTCCATCTACTAAACGTATATTTTTAACCTTTGTACCAGCTTTTAAAGCAGATGAGGCACCTTTTACTTTAAGGTCTTTTATTATTGTAACAGAATCACCATCTTTTAAGATATTTCCATTAGCATCTTTAACAACTAACTCATCCTCATTATTTTCACTTACAGAATGTGTATTCCACTCATGTCCGCATTCTGGACAAATAAATAGATTTCCGTCTTCATAAGTATATTCTGAATTACATTTTGGGCAATTTGGTAGATTATCCATAATTCACTTTCCTCCACTTGTAAATAAATTTATTGTTATTCCTCATTTATAAACTAATAATACTAATTTAATAAAATTAATATGAGGAACTAATTGTAGGTCTTTATGATATCATAGTCTATTAATAATGACAAACCTTAACGTTTAGTCTAGTTTTTGCATTTTTAAAATAATTTATTAACCTTATACGCCCTAAATAAATAATATAGATTATAACCTAATTTAATATTTATGGGCGGTGATTAAAATGATTGAAGTAATTACTCCTTCAAGTAATTATTATGATGATGCTAGACAAGAATGGAATAAATCTATAGATAAATATCCAACTGCAATTGCATATTGCAAGACATTTGATGATGTAAAAAAAGCAGTATTATTTGCAAGAAAAAATAGATTTAAGCTTAGAATTCGTTCTGGTGGTAATAATTATGAAGGTTTCTCTATTGATGATGGATTATTTATTATAGATATTAGTAATTTAAACAGAATTAATATTAACTATGAAAATAATACTGTTACTGCAGAAGGTGGCGCTCTATTAGGCCAATTATATAACTTTCTTGGAGCAAACGGTTATCCATTCCCTGGTGCCTCCTCTCCAACAGTTGGCATAGCAGCATTAACTCTTGGTGGTGGTTGGGGATATTCGAGTAGATATTTAGGACTTTGCTGTGATAGTTTAGTAGAAGCTAAATTAGTTAATTATGAAGGTTCTTTAATAACTGCAAATAAAGATACTAATTCAGACTTATTCTGGTCCTTAAAAGGTTGTGGTGGTGGAAACTTTGGTATAGTTGTTTCATTAACATTCAATCTACCTCCAAAAGTTGATTTAGTTACTACCTTTAATATTTATTACTCAAATATTAATAAATATAATCAAATAAAATTCTTAGATACATGGCAGCATTGGATAACTAATGCTCCAGATAAAATAAATATGAAATCTAGTATAGCAAACTCAGCTTACGATGGTTATTATATTTACTGTACCGGACTACTCTATGGAACCCCTAATGAATTAATGGATATTTTATCACCTTTTATGAATATAGAAGGTTGCAATTTAACTTATGAAAATGTCTCTTTCCTTCAATCTACTGAAATAATTGGATCTTTCTATAATCAATATGAACGGTTTATTTCATATAGTAGATTCGTATCTAGAGAATACTCTTATGATGAGATTTCAAAATTAGTTGATATAATAAACGAACAACGTCCTGAAGGCTCTCAAACCACTTTATTAAATCTATATGGCCTTGGAGGTAAAGTAAGTAAAATAGATAAATCTGATACAGCTTTTTACTATAGAAATAGCAATTATATTATTGCTATCGAGTCTGACTTTGAAGATAACGAATATAAAGCTGAAAATACTAAGTGGATAGAAGAAAAATCAAGATTTATTTATAATATAACAGATGGCTCATATATAAACTTTCCATATTATCCACTTGATAATTATCTATATGAATATTACGGAGATAACTCTATCTATCTTCAACGAATAAATAAAAAATATGATCCTTTTAATACCTTTGACTTTCAACAAGGTATAAGATAATTTAATTATCTTCTTTAATAATAGAAATAAGCTTCAGAATACTCTCATTCTAAAGCTTATTTCTTATTATTTTCTTTATATAAAATTTTACTCTTACCGCCATTTAGAATATACGCTTACAGTTTCAATATCTTTTTAGATAATATTATTACGCGAATCAGATAATTTACTGATCAAATCTAAGAATTGTAGCTTTACTTATGATACGGTTCTCCGTATCAGTATTAAGTGAGGTTTTTTTTCTATTTTAGTACCTCTATTAAATCTTCTAATTCTGTATACGGCATCTTTGATAACTCCATTAAATTATATAACATAGCTCCCATACCTTGAACTCTAATATCAGCTGGCGCTATATATGGCATTTCTAAAATAACACTACCATTTCCACCAACTAGCCCAATATTATACAATTCAAGTGTATCCTGTAATACAGATATCAAAGTACATCCACTTACTCCACCATTCGTATAGTCTTCTTTTCTTAATATCTGAATTGGTAACTGCTGATTTATAGCAAATAAATTTATTAATTTTATTTGTCTATAAGTTAACCTCTTTGATATATTAATTAATTGATTAGCTTGTTCCCTACTTATAGTTTTATCAAATGCAATATTAGCTACTAAATTACCATAATACTTTAGCTTTTTTTCTTCATGTTCTCTTTGAGCTGAAAACATTATACCCTCTACAATTTCATCAGCTGTTGACCTATTAGTATCATCATTCTCAAAAAATCCATCATCTCTTAACTTCTTACCACTTTTTATATTTTCATCTATTTTCTCTAACGCATATGTAGCTGTTGCTCCTATTTTATTATTCTCTCTTTTTGATAATACCCTATTCTTTATTTCTGAACCTAGCTTTGAAAATACTTTTTCTACAGCTTTTCCTCCTGCTATCCCAAGCATAGCTCCTGCTGGTCCAGCAACAACTCCGCCAATGACTGCACCAGTAGTTGCTCCAGTTATCTCTGAACCTGATTCTATCAAAAATTCAATCATCTCATCTTTCATTCTACAATACACTCCTCAAAATAATTAGTATTAATATAATTATACTATATTAATGCTAATTGAATAATAATCTATATAACAACATCTAAATTCAATACCTTCAATCCAACATTTATTAACATAAAAGAAGAAGGAATACCTTTAATAGGTACTCCTCCTTCTTTTACTAGATATTCAACTAGCTTATCATTTATATTAAGTTTTATTGATTCTATTTCTCTTGATTCATTCATCGTTATTTCAGATATTATCATATGTAGTAACTTTTTCTGTTGCTCTCTACTTACACTACTATTTAATATCTTACTGAAATTCATAAGTATATCTTTAATGAACTCATATGGTATCTCTTCACTTACCTCCTCAGAAATTGTGTTTAGTAACGGCTTCTTTTCTTCTTCTAAAATTCTGATTTTCTCATTTAGTTCATTCTTTCTAGTTTGAAACTCCTCTTTAGTTAAAATGTCATCCTCATATGCTTCAAAGATTTTTCGTTTTCTTTTGTCCAGTTTTTCTAGCTCTTTATCTATGTCACCTAACAATCTTTTAGCTGGTTTAACTTTATCTTTTCTTTCCTTATTAATATTTTTAACAACTGCTTTAATCATTGCTTCATTAGATACTAATTCTTCAATCTTTTTAAACACATATTCATTAGCTTTATCTACTCTTATTGTATTACTATTACATACTGAAGTTCCTTTATTCTTCCAATTACCACAACAGTAATAAGCTATTCTCTTTTTACTACCATCTGCTAATGTATTGGTTGTCCTAGAAATCACCATGCCAGCTCCACACTTAGGACATCTTAATATCCCTGTTAATGGATATTCTCCATCATATATTCTTGAAGGCTTTCCTTTCTTGCTTTCTAAAATTAATTGAACTTTATCCCATAGCTCTCTATCTATAATAGCTTCATGCTTTCCTTTAACTCTTATTGGATTAGGATTTATATTTCTTCTTCTTTTTTCACTCCAATTTTGTCTTACATTATATCTTATTTCTCCTATGTATACTGGATTAGTTAGTATATCTCTTATACTTCCTACTGAAAAATCATTTCCTTTCTTAGTTTTATATCCTAACTTATTTATTTGATTAGTTATAGCTTTATATCCTTTTCCTTTGCTATATTCATTAAAAATAAACCTTACTATTTCAGCTTCTTTTTCATTTATTTTTAGTTTATTTTTTCCCTTTTTTTCTTCTTCTGGTGAATTATTAGGTACTAAGTCATATCCTAAGACTCGTCCACCGCACCAATTTCCAGATTTTGCCTTTGCAATCATCCCCATCTTAACATTCTGTGCAATAGTCCCCCTTTCAAACTCTCCTATTAAAGCCATCATTTGAAATTGCATTCTTCCTGCTGGTGTATCTGTTTCAAAAGGTTCTGAATAAGATTTGAATGTTATATTGTTTTTCTCTAATAGATTTACAATCTTTAAAACATCTTCTAACTTTCTACTTACACGGTTTATCTTCCAAGATATAACCATATCGAACTTTCCTGCTTTAGCATCACTTAAAAGTTCTTTTAATGCTGGTCTATCTTTTATGTTTTTTCCACTTATTCCTCTATCAGAATAGCATTTATAGATTACATATCCCATCTTCTTACACCATTCTTCTAGTAATCTTTCTTGTTCATCTATACTGTAACCGTTCTCAGATTGTTCTTCAGTACTCACCCGGCAATATATGGCAATTAATTTCCTTCTTTTCTCAACTTTTATATCATTAACCAATTTCTTAAATCCCATAGAACTCCTCCTAATCTCTAATCAAATTTATAATATATACTTAACTTTTATTTTTATATCATTTAAGAATTAGATTATTTAGAAGTTACCCACTATAGGATAACTTCTAAATCTTTATTAATTTTTAAAGCTCTATTCTGATTAAAGCAAATCTACCTTGTTATTTATGTACTCCATGCTCATCATGTTGTTTTTCTCCATTTCTGAATATCTCTCTTCTTTTAACTTTCTGTCATGTTCTATAATAATTTCACCATCTTCGATATTATAAACATTAGTAACATTCATATATTCTCCACCATTTTTAATTTCAATTTTTAATTCTATTACAACTTCAGCACCTATTAATTCATTCATATTAAATTTTTCATACTCATCATATACATTAAAATCACTTCCTTTAATAGCTTTAATTAATTTATAAAATAAGTATGTAGTCCAAGGGGCTATAAGCATGTATTGTTTTATTGATGTTCCATTCTCTATTTCAAAAGTTATATATCCTTGCTCAAAAACTTTACCCTTAACAATCTTTTTGTCATTAAATTCACAGCTTACTATTTTACATTTCTTATATCCTTCTTCTATTTTTACACTTACTCCATCTTTCTTTATGATTGCCATATTTATCTCTCCTTTTATTTTTCTATTTTCTGCTTACTTATTGATTATTTTTTATTGATTATTTTCTTTAATCCAATTTATGAACCATTCACTATTCATTATTTCTTCTTGTTCTTTTATGCTTGTCCTATTCTCACATATTTGAATTATTGAATCTTCTAATCTTATCTTTTCTATTTTTCTATTGCTCTCCATTATGTACTCCTCCTAAATCATTTAATTTCACTAAGCACCGAACTATATAAGTTCAATGATTAGTAGATTTTCTAATTTTCTTCTACCCCATCTATTTTTGAAGCTATTATGTATAGGCTTAGTATCTCTGTTATTGCTTCAACTATATCGTCTATTGTTAATTCATTCATATGTTATTACCTTCCACTTAATCTATAGTTATTATCGCTACTTTATAATTTTCGTATGTAGTATAATTAACTTCTGAAAATGTAATTGAAGTTCTGTTGCTAAAATCTAATTGATACATTTCGGTTAGCTCATTTACTATACCAGCAGAATATATAGTCCCTTTTGTTTTAGAGTATTTTATACTTAAAAAGTTTTGATTGTCTGGTAATCTTTCTCCTACAGCAATTGCATTATCTGAACATGAAATTAGTATTTTAGGTGGATTACCTAACTCCTCCATGACATTATTTGAAAAGACAATCCTTTTACCACTTTTTTCAGTATTTATTATAGTAGCTACTCCTTGATTGATTTTTATTACACTTTTCTGTTTAGACTTAGAAGCCTTAAAGTTTTCTAAATTGTACTGTTGTTCTTGGGTTACTTCTTCAATTTCTTCTACTGTTTCTTCTATTGTTTCTTTGTTTTCATATTCTTCTCTCATATTTTCATATTTAACCTTCGGTTTTGACCATCTTTTTACTACTGCCATTTTTTAATCTCCTTTTGCTTATTACTTGATTTATTCATTACCTCACTTTTAGGACTCACTCAGTCCTTTTCTCAGTCTCTTAGTCTCAAGTCTATTCTATTGATTTATGTAGTCTAGGACGTATGGACGCATATGTTACCACCTTCTTTCAGTTTATTATTCATGAAACATCTTCTTTTTGATATTTCATGAATTTTCTTAGTCCTTTAGCCCTAGTTGTTGGTACATCTAAATTTCAGCATTTTATCTTAGCCACCAATTAGCCACCTAGTTGTCCAAATATTCTAGAATCATCTAATGAAATCCTAAAACATCCAACTATTTTTACTCCAGTATGGTATCTAAATGAATTTGATTTCTTACTTTCACATTCATATCCTAATGACTTAGCATAAGCATCAAATTTCCTCCAGAACTTTTGAACACTTATTTTAGCTTGTCCTTCCATTCCATTAGCTCTAGCCCAGCTTTTGTATGTATTGTAGATTATTCTATTATCTTCTCTATGGTCACTATGTTCTTTTTCAACGCATTGCTCAAAGAATAGTATCATCGGATTAAGTTCCATTTCATACTGTTTAAGTAATTTATTGGAACTGTTACATTCAGAAAATCTAAAATTATTTTCTTTTAATCTCCTTAGACCTACTAAAGCCCAATTAAATATTCCATTAAGTTCTTCTTTTAGTTTTTCTCTTAAATAGAAATCTCTATCTTCTTCTTTAACTACATTTTTGAAATGAAGCATACATAATCTTCTCATAAAAGCATAACCTCCATCATTTGTATGAGGTAGATTATTTGTTGAAAATACCATTCTAGCAGTAGGCTTAAACTGAATTACAGGTTTATTTTTCTGTTCAGCAGTTATTATGTCTTCACCAACTATAGCCTTAAAATATTGAGTATTAAGAGAAGCCCCATTAAACTCATTCTCGTTGCTAATGTTAGCTAACTTTCCATATATACATACTCTAGAAAATGGTCTACTAAGTTCATTCATTGGTATACTTGAAATATTTTCTTGACCAATAAGTTCACTAATGATATCAATGAAAACACCTTTACCATTTTTTCCTAAGCCGTACAAGATTAGTGCTTTTTGTGCTCTTGTTTCTGCTGTTAAAATGTATCCAACCCACTCTTGTGCAAGATTTATAGCTTCTTCATCACCATTAAAACATTGATTAAGAAATCTAATGAAATTAGGACATTCAGCTTCTTCATTGTAATCAACAGGTATTCTAATACTACTGTAGAACTCAGGTCTATGTTCCATTAAGCTATATGTGTTTAAATCAAACATACCATTTCTAAGATTTATATATCTTTTGTTAGAGTTAAGTTCCTCTTCAAAAAATACTATTCTTTTTAAAGCTCCTATGTATTCCTTTTCATTTTTCAAAGACCATATATTATCCGAATAAGTTTGTAGCTTACCTCTTAATTTCTGAAATAAGTACATATCAGAAATCTTATTCCATATACCATCGTTATATACATAAAATGAATCTTTATTATAGATAATTTGTAATTTTTTAGCTGTAAAAGTGGCAAATTTATTAGGATTGAAGGATTTTACCTTTCCAGTTTTCTTTGAAAACTCTATTCCCATTTCTTCACACTCTATGATTTTTTCATCTTCTAACATACATTTTCTCCTCACTTATTTTTATTAAGTAAGGTAATGAATCGCTTCTACGTTTGTTATGATACACTAAACAAACCAAAAACGCCAAAATCATTTTTGGCTATTTCAAGCCATTTTCAGCTATTTCCAATAAATTATGAATTTTATTTTTTAACTTTAATTTACTTTTTTTAAATTTTTATCCTGTCTAGGAAGTCTAGGCTTAAAATTTTTTATCTTTTTTCCTCCTAGACTTCCTCGCTTAAAAACCTCCTAATTTATTACTTTTTTGTATTTATTATTTAAAATAATCCTTAAATATACTATTGGAAATTCTCTTCCAACTTTTAATTTCGCAGTTTTACTTGATATTTCTCATTTTTGTAAAAAAAAAAGAGGTTCAACCCTCTTTTTTTTTTATTGTTGTATTTCTACTAACTCTCCATTAGAATACAATCTATATTTCGCTAATATTGTATTATCATCAAACTTTATCCAATCCTTATCTTTAGCTACAACATCAAAATACTTTTTACCAGTTTCATCTATATTTAAATCTGATGATAGCTCATAGAAATTACGTGTATTTCCATTATCAGCATTCATTTTATCTAACATTTCTTGTGCTACTGTTTTTGAAAAGTTATTCTCGTCTGTTTCAATCTTCAACTTATTTTGTTTCTCTTTTTCTAAAGCTTCTTTTTCTTTTCTTTCAGCCTCTTCTTTAGCATAATTATCTTTTCTTTGATTAGATAACAATTCACTAGCTTTTACGTGTAAGTCATACATAGTATTTATATCTGCTTGTTCTATATATTGCCATTCTGATGTTTCTTTACTTAATTCTTCTGCTTGTTCATATTCTCCTTTTTCAATTAAGCTTTTAACCTCTTCTATTTTTACTAAAAATTCTTTTCTTATTTTTTTAACATTTAACAATTCTTTTTTTAGATTTTCTACATCATCTTTTAATCTATCATATTTTTTATAACTGCTATCAATTTCATTAAGATATTTCAATCCAGAATCTACTCCTGAACTTTGAGCCTTTTGGTAACTAACAACCACATTCCATAATTTATCTATTTTTTTATTATTTCCATCAACAACAGTATATAATATATCCCTTGCATTATCATAATCACCATTATTAATAGCTACTTCGGCTTTCTTTATTACTGCATTTTCTTCATTGATTCTTTTACCTATAATTCCTACTATAAATAACAGTATAAGAACAACTAATCCTATTATTATAGACTTATTTTTCTTATTCATATACTTATCTCCCCCTTTATTAAATTATTTCTCCCCTTTAATTTTAGAATAAATAAAAGAACCTATTAGAAATAAAACTGCTATAACTATAGCTAGTTTTATCAAAATCCATAATACTGTAAATATTCCTCCAATTAATCCACTCATCCAATTAACTATGAAAGCACCTACAGCACAACATAGAAGCCACTCACCAACCATTGCTCCAAATCCTAAATACCATATCTCAAAAATATTATTAATTAGAATAAAAAACCCTGTTCCTAATATTAATGTAAATATAAGTGCAATTAACGCTGTTAATCCTCCAGCATCAAAAACATTCATTAAACTACCTCCCTCATTCCAGCAATTTCATTTAATACAATATTACTATATTTTAATTTTATTTTTTGTCGAAATTTATCAATCTTTAAATATTTTTATCTAAATTTAATATTATTTCTATTTATTATTGATTGAACCCATCTCTCTGAATAATCTAATTCTTTAGCTAATTTTCTTACATTTTTACCATTGTAATTCTCTTGTAAATATTTAATTACATATTCTTTAGAGTATAATTTCTTAGGAAAATTAAATTGTTGACCTCCAAATACACTATGTATTTCTCTTGTAACTTTTTCACCCATATGTTCAAAAATAGTAGAATACACTCCATTAAAATGCTCTTTTTGAATATCCATATATTAACTTCACCTCCCATAAAAAATAATAGCTACTTTAAAATGATTATTCATGCGAATAATTCATTGAAAAAATCATTAAAAACTTACTGAAAATTAATTTTAAATTTAATATAAAAAAAGTTAATGCTCCTAAAATATAGAAACATTAACTCTTTTAATTTTATTTATTGGTATTATATATAATTTAATTATTATTAATTGTATATATTTATTATTTATTTTTTATTCTTTTTTTCTCTCTATTCTGATTATATTTTTTTATTTTTATTTATTTTTTTATTAAGGCTTTAGCCCCCCTATCCCCCCGTCACTCCTTTAGAGTTCCGAGTTCCCTCTTTCCAAGTTCCATTATTTATATGTTTTATCTTTTTCATTTTTTTATTTTTAAGTAAAATTAGTGACCTAAAACTTTTCTATTATCTACTTATTCAATTTAAAAGCAACTTATTTAGCTCTTTTTTGAGCTTTTTTAATCTAATGGCTACTTTTCTTCACTATCTAAAAAATCTCTGTTTTCTGATATGTTTTTGTTGCTTTTTGCTCAATTTCTCTCTATCATCATATAGCTTTTTTAACTTATCTTATATTTTTACTTATTATTTACTGCTTCTATTGAAGTAGCAACAACTGTTAATATAGTACCAACTACTTTTATTACAGTTATAATATCCATCTATTTCACCTCCTTTAAATATGTATAAATATATGAGTAACTATCTCTTACAGGAACTAATTTGATTACATACTTAGCAACTTCTAAATCTATGTAGACTAATGTTTCATTATCATATCCTCTACCATTACAGAACCTTACTACAGTATCAAAACTCTTTATTAAATCAAATTGAATGTAGTTAAGTTCTTGTTGTAGCTTCTTTAAATCTATTTCCTTTTTATCATTTAATTCAATTATTAAATCTCTAGGATTCCATTGATTAGCAAGCCCTCCATCATAGAAATCAAAACGCATTACTCCAAGTAGTTCCTTAGAACTATACTCAAAAGACTTTTCTTTACTTAGTTCTTTCATCTTATTACCTCCTAATATTCTTCTGCTAACATCATAGTTGAGTATTCATTATCATCTATTACGAAAACTTTTATGTTTCCATTAACCTCTATATTTTCTAAATCTATAACATACTTTTCTTTATACTCTGGAACTTCTTGACTATGTTCAATAACAATTCCTTCTTCACATTTTCTTATCTTGAAAACTTGTAAGTAGTCTAATTCCTTAATTTCTTCATTCAATTTATCAATCATACTCCAAAGTATAAGTTGTAATCTTAAATCTAACTTTTCATTAGCTCCTCTTGTTATATATCTGCTCTCTTTCTTAAACATCTTAATCCTCCTAAAAATAATTAAAGCTACCTAATTACTTTTCTTGTAATTAAGTAGCTATTTTAATTCTTGCTTCAACATTTCTATGAATTCATCTGAAAATACTTTCTCTTTAATGGACTTCTTTATTAACTCCATTAACTCTAATTCAGTTACATCAAGACTTCTTGGAATATAAGTCTCATCACCTCTTCTAGTAGATTTATATACACAGAATCTTATTTCATTCCTTTTTAGTTCCTTGATATATATCTTTTCTATTGTATATGTATATTCATCATCTCCAACTTTTCCTTGATTTATTATCTTACAATACTTAGTTTCCTTGATTATCTTATCCTCTTTTATATTCTTACTCACATTAAATTAACCTCCATTTATTCTAATAGGAACTTAGAAAGTTCTTCTGTTGTTACTACTACAATTGCATAATCACTTGAAAGCAAAAATAAGGAAGAAGTCCAATTAACTCCTTCCTTACATTCAATAATATCAGTATATTCTGGTATTAAACCTTGTAACTTATCTTTCTTTAACATTTCGATAACAACGATATTTTCTGCTATAACTATATATCCTCCTAAATCTTTCTCTATATCTCTATTAGCTCCATAATTTTCACCTAATACATTAATGACGTCTAAAACATTACTGATTACTTCTATAGGATATCCTTTTAATTGATTTTTTAAATAAACCTTTTTCATTATAAATTTCTCCCTTCTAAGAAAGTAAAAAACTTTTACTTGTATACATAAATACAAGTAAAAGTTTGTTTTTCTAAGTTAATAATATATATTTAATTTATCTTTTAATACAGTAATTAACCTAATTCTAATATTGTAATTTAAAAGTGTTTTTGAAGATTTCTACAAAAAATTTACGAACCTTCTTGTATTGTTCAATCAAATTATCTTCATTTTTAATCCCTTATATTCATGATATTTTTTTATCCATTATCATAGAAATAATATATAACACTAATACTGGTGCTACTAATAATGAAGTACATACTATACCAATACTTACTGAAATATTTGTAGCTATGATTCCTATAATCGGTCCACCTAAAATTTGACCTAAGGAATTCATTTGTCCATTTATAGAAAGCACAGTAGCTCTAGAATTATCATCTATATGCCCATTTAACCACGCACTGAATATAGGTTCATTTATAATTCTAAAGGTATTTGTTGCCAAATAAGCTATTAACATTAAACTAAAGTTTCTTGTAAGAGCAAATATCAACATAGACGATATATAAAGTATATTTATGCATAATAATAGTTTTCCATTTTTCCTATTATCCTCATTCTTAAGATTCTTTGCCATAAAATGCATTACTATGAAGCTCAATATCATTCCTAAAATTCCAAAAATTCCAAACCAAGTCACTGAACTAAGGTTTCCAAGTTTAGGAAGTGTAGTATCTTGTAAAAAATGCGCATTAGAAAGTCTATCATAACCTTCACTTGATAATCCATAAAATAAAGTTACTGCAAGTAAAATCATAATTATAGATTTACTTTTTACAAATTTAAGACCAGATTTAAATGTATATACCATCTTTTTGAATGTATTTAAATCCCCAGGAGCAGATGGTTTAAAATTATTTTCTGGCATATATAACCATAAAAATAATGCAAGAATTATAAATAAAACTCCACTAACTATAATAGGAAGCCTTACAGAGAAATTAGCTATTACAGTGCTTAGTACTATTCCAATAAATGCTCCTATCTGCCCTGCTTGTGCTCCCTTTATATAAATTTCATCTAAATCTTTATTCTTCTCTTCTTCCGCAATCCAAGCTTCAAGCGAGCCACTGATAAAAGTAGACCCTAATCCCCATACAATCTGTGCTACAAGTACGAAAACAAAACTAGAAATAGAACCTTCTAAAATAAATCCCACTCCTGTTAAAACTCCCCCAATAACAATAGATAGTTTACGACTATACACATCTGCAACTATACCTGTAGGAATTTCAAATATAAAGCATGCTAATTCCAAAGTAGTTCCAACAAGTATAAGCTGAAGTGGATTTAAATGAACTATTTCAATGTGATACACTATCATAACTGTAGCTACTAACGAAAAACACATTGCTGTAATAGCTGAAAATAATAAATAAGTTTTATATGCTGAAAGTTTATTAACCATTAATCATCACCATCCTAGTATTTCTTAAAAAATTTGTTTGTTTTTCATAATCTTCATATTTAAATATATAAATCATCAAAATAATCTCCTTAAACAAAAAAAGCTGTAAGAGTACACAAATAAACATGGTAATATCAATATTATCAATAATTGATTCTACCACAAATAAACCTTGAGTTATTCAAGATTTTTCATATACTTTTAAAAATAATCCTTATTCAGTTAATTTAATTAAAAATTACCTCTTTGCGCATATTTACAACACCTTTACATTTATATTTTTTATGCTTATATTTTAGTATAATTATAGTATATATAATTTTAAAAATTTTTTCAATGCTACAGATTCTGAAAAACAAATTCTAATTTTCTCAAGTAGTGAAAAATGAAGAATCTATAAATAAAATTAAAATACCCAACAAAAATTCAAACTTTAGATTTTTGTAAGTTTCATTGCAAAAATTAAAGCACACCTATCGTCCATTTATATATCCAATTCTATCCAAAACCTCATTTATTTATGGTACGGTTCATTCTTCATTATTCTAAAAGCTCTATATATTTGCTCTAATAACATTACTCTAAATAATTGATGTGGGAATGTCATCTTAGAAAAACATATTTTATAATTTGCTCTCTTAATAACATCTTGTGATAACCCTAGACTGCCTCCTATAACAAAAGTTATGTTAGAGTTACCCATAACCCCTTGAGTCTCAATAAACTTTGAGAACTCTTCTGAGGTCATCTGTTTAGCATTTAAGTCCATAGCTATAACAAACATATTATCTTTAATCTTAGATAATATTAGTTGTCCTTCTTTATCTTTTATAATTAACTCCTCTTTTTCCGATGCATTATCTGGAGTTTTTTCATCCGGTAATTCTATTATATCTAGTTTGCAGTATCTCCCTAGCCTTTTTGCATATTCGTCTATTGCTAACTTTAAATATTTTTCTTTTAACTTTCCTACTGAAATTACAGTTATGTTCATCTATCTTTCCTCCTATGTTAAATACTAAATATCATTCACAAGTATAATCACTAACTTCTACTATAGGACTTATTTCTTTTAACCTATCCTTCTTTGGTATATATACTTTTAACTTTCCATCTTTAAAAACGGCCTTAATATTATATGGGTCTATATTTTCCACATAAAAATCTTTTGATATATCATTTCCACCTTGTATTACAGCTATAGCAACATTTTTACCATTAGAGAATACTTGATTTCTCTTTATATTTATAGATATATAATTATTGGTATAATCTATATCTATATCTTTTTTTGAAACCCCTGGTAAATCTGCTTCTATCAAATATTTTCTTTTATACTCTTTACAATCTATATTTAAGTTTACCATATTCTCTAGAGTATTAACCATATCATTTACAATATCACTATTTAGCACACTATCTACTATATTATCTATTAATTGACTATTGTTTATTACAGAGTCAAATACATTAGAAAATACGTATGAAAATACATCAAACATAGTATCCTCCATCATAATAATTATAACTTAATATACTTTATTTAATTTGACCATATATTGATACAAAAACATACGTATTAATTAACTTTAAATATTAATATCCTATACTATCATTTAAAAAGATTACGTGTATTCTATTTTTATCTTTTTGACTTTTTATAAGAGTATATTCTCTGCATATTTTTTCTGCACTCTTACAATCCATACAGTATCCAACCTTAGTACATGGAGTGCTTTTATTTAATCTCTTTGCATTTGCTGGTGCTGCGATTTCTCTATTCCTTTTTATAGCCTCATCTAAGTTCTTAACTATCTTATTTACCCCTGCAACTATTATAACCTTCTTTGGCCCAAATAAAAGAGCTGCAACTCTATTACCATTTCCATCTACATTATACAACTCTCCATCTTCAGTAATTGCATTCGTACTTGAAAAATACGCATCTGCAAAAAAGCTTTCTCTATATATTCTATCTATATCCATTGCTGATAAGCCTTCTTTTGCTCTATCTAAAAAGTCATATCTTCCACTTCTTAAATGATCCATAACGCCTGTCTCCACTAGTGACATAGATCCTCCACAACTCACCTTATCCCCTTCATTAGTTAGGCTTATTATCATATCTATCAACTCTTCTTTGCTGTTTACAATATACCCATTCATATTATTCTTTTCTAATGAATTAATAGTTCTTAATATTTTCTCTTCATTTACCCATTTAACATTACTATCCATAAACTCTCTCCTTTTATTTAATACAACTTATAAAAAAAGAGCCTTGATATTCAAAGCTCTTTTGTAAACTATATTATTTTCCACAACATTTCTTATATTTCTTTCCGCTTCCACATGGACATGCATCGTTTCTACCAACTTTGTTTTCATTTCTAACCATAGTTGATTCTCTGTATGCTTTTTGAATTTCTTTTCTCTTTTCTTCTGAGAATATAGCATCCCATTGTGGTAAGTTATATAAGTATTCAGCCTTAGCTTCTAACATATTGAAGTATAATTTTTCTAAATCGATATCTAAAGCTATTTCATCATTAGCAGTTAAATTTTCTAAGTCATATACAGTCTTTAAGCTTTCATTTATTCCATCAACGAATCCCATGATAAACTCTTCTGTTGTATCATATTTCTTAGCAAACTCAGCAATTGTTATTGTTTGAACTTCAGTATGTTTTGCTAATAAATCCTTATAGATTCTGCTTTCAATCTTAGTGTACTCTGCCCAGAAAGCATTTTCACCTTTTGTCTTAACGTACTCTACAACCATATCTGTCCATTGCTTATATAAACTCATTGTAATTTCTCCTCTTCTTACGATGTTATATTACATGTTATCTTATTACATAATTATACTAAATATTTACTATCTTTTTCAATACTTAAGCATCTGTTATTTTAACTAAATACTTACTTCTATTCTTACAATACTCACATTGCTTGTCTTCACATTCTTCCATAATAGGGAATGTTTCATATTCGTTAATTAAGTCATCCATAATATCATCTATATGTTCTTCACATACATACTTTATCATAATTTTCACCTACAGCTTTACTATTTCACTTGGATTATTTCTATTAGCCATGCTTAGAATAACATCTGATCCGATATTAACTCCACTATTCGTCAATACATCAACAACAGTTTGGTATGCTAAATCTGGATGATTATTAGTATTACTTAAATGTCCTAATATTATTTTCTTTCCTAATCCAGCTTTTAATATATTAACTATTGCTTTTCCACAATCTTCATTGGATAAATGGCCTATCTCACTTAAAATTCTTCTTTTTAAGTTATATGGATATGGACCATACTCAACCATACTTACATCATGATTACTTTCTAAAAGCATAACTTCTGAATCCTTAATATTATCCCAAATTTCTTTAGTAAATATTCCAAAATCAGTTGCAACACTAGCTTGTTTATTACCTAGGTTCACTGTATATCCAACTGGAGCTGCTGCATCATGAGGTATATTAAATGATTTAATATCTAAATCATTTATTGATACTACGGATCTTTTATCCATAACCTTTATATTATGCTCTTTTATCTTTCCAATGCTTTTTTCCATAGCCTGCCATGTACTTCGCGGGGCATATATAGGTATATCATATTTTCTTGATAAAATACCTACACCTTTAATATGATCGCTATGCTCATGTGTTATGAATATTCCATCAAGTTCTTCCGCCTTTTGCCCAATACTCTTTAAAGCTTCATCTATCTTTTTCCCTGGTAACCCAGCATCTATTAATATTTTAGCTTTTTCAGATCCTACAAAAATACTGTTTCCACTACTTCCACTATATAATGAGCAAAATATCATTTGTTTTCCCCCAATTATCTATCTTCTCTTCTTATGTCAGCTCCTAAAGCTCTAAATTTATTTTCAATATGAGGATATCCTCTATCTATGTGTTCTATATCTATTATTTCAGTTTCTCCATTAGCTATTAATCCTGCTATTACCATTGCAGCTCCAGCTCTTAAATCTGTAGCTCTAACTCTGCTTCCTGCTAAAGATTCAACACCATCTATTATAGCTGTTCTTCCTTCAACCTTGATTACAGCACCCATCTTCTTTAATTCATCAGTATGCTTATGTCTATTTTCCCATATACTTTCTACTACTAAGCTTCTTCCTTCAGTTATGCTTAATAGAGCTGCCATTGGCTGTTGTACATCTGTTGGGAACCCTGGATATGGAGCTGTCTTTACATTTACTCCCTTTAAAGGTTTATCAACAGTAACTCTAATACTGTCATCACCCTCTTCAACTATAGCTCCAACTTCCATAAGCTTTGCAGAAATTGATTCTAAGTGCTTTGGAATAACATTAGTTATAGTTACATCACCTTTTGTTGCTGCTGCAGCTATCATAAATGTTCCTGCTTCTATTTGGTCTGGAATTACACTATAATTACATCCATTTATAGATTTAACACCCTTAATTCTTATAACATCTGTTCCAGCACCTTTTATATCAGCACCCATTTTATTTAAGAAATTAGCTACATCTACTACATGAGGTTCTTTTGCTACATTTTCTAATATAGTTGTTCCTTCTGCCATAGTAGCTGCTATCATTACATTTATAGTAGCTCCTACTGAAACAACATCAAAGAAAATATTTGCACCATGTAATTCATCAGCTTCTACTGAAACTGCCCCATGTTCTATAGTTACTTTAGCTCCTAATGCCTCAAATCCTTTTATATGTTGATCTATTGGTCTAACCCCTATAGGACATCCACCTGGAAGTTCAACCCTAGCTTTTTTAAATCTAGCTAATAAAGAGCCTATAAAATAATAAGATGCTCTCATTCTTCTTACATCTTCTGTACATGCATTTACAGTTGTTATATCAGTAGCATCTATTTCTAAAGTATTATTATTAATTTTGTTTACAACACATCCAAGACTTTGTAATATTCTTTCTAAACAATGAACATCTTCTATGTCCGGTATATTATCAATAATACACTTTTGATTACTTGCTAAAACTGCCGCTGGTAAAATGGCAACTGCTGCATTTTTAGCACCATTAATTTCAACAGACCCTCTTAAGGCATTGCCTCCATTTATAATTAAAGTTTCCATCCTATTCACCCTTATCTATTTTTATATACATTAATCTATCCTATTTTTCATAAAATTATCCAAAATATATCTCAAGAGGTAATTTTTTAACTATTCCTCTTTTAAGTTAACCTCATTTATTATATCATAAACTAATAAGTAGTTAATAGGTTTTTTTCTGCCAAAAATCCTTTATTTTCACCGTATATATTATATTAGTGAATATATTGTTTGAAAACCTATATACTAATATGATATAATTTTTAGAAAGTATATACAAAAATTTACTTGTGAGGTTATAATATGAAATATTATCTAGTTGCATTATTCGATGATGAATCATACAAAAACTTAAGCCCTATACAAAGAAATTTATCAAAAAAATATAGAGCTAACAGAAACTCTCCAATTCCATATATTCCATTAGAAATTTTAGAAAATCCAAATATAGATAAGCTTAATACAGTTGTTGATAAAATAGTTAAGCCTTATAAAAATTTTAAAGTAGAGGTTTCTTCAAAAGTTAGCATTTGTGATTCTAGTAAAACATTAAATTTAGAAATCGAAGATGTTGGATATATTAAAAGATTAAATAGATTATTATCTGATAACCTTCAATTACATGGATTTAATGTTAAAGGAATTGAATCTGATAAAAATTTACAGCTTACTTTAGCTAATATAAGTTATAATAACAAAGACAATAAAAGAGTTATCGCTCCATTAGATTCAAGATTTAACCTTTCAACTTTAAAAGTAAATAGACTAGAATTATGGAAAATATCTAATACTAGGAGAGAAACTTTAATTCAAACATATCCTTTAAAAGATTTTTAATTTTCTATTAGATTTTTAGCATTGACTATTTTTTATAGTCAGTGCTTTTTTTATAAAAATTTATTTTTTTGTATTCGTTTACCAACCTTTTCAAGAGTAAATTCTTTCTGTAAAATATATTATATTAATCCTAATTAGGAGGTTATTTATGAATATTTCATCTATAGTTGAATCACAACTTGAAAAAAATAAGCAACTTTTAATAAACCATGAGCTTCCTGAATATAAGCTGTGGGTTAGAAAGCATCTTGAGCTTCATGTTAAATTAGGCTCAATTGCTGAAGAAACTAAATGCTATACTTACTTAGAAAATGTTTCTTCAAGCTTAAATAAAGACATTATATTTAAAAAATATGTTGATTTTCTTGCTCATATAATTAGCTTAGGATTATATAGAGAATATATATCAGATTATGAGGTACAACTTAAACCAAATGATTATTGTTTAAGTGACCAATTCTTAAATTTATATATAGATATAAATGATTTAATAGTATCAACATCTTCTGATCACTTTTTAACTTTATTGGAAGATACTTTAAGTCTTGGAGTAACTCTTGGATATTCTGAAAAAGATATAATAAATTCTTTTATTTATGGAGATTAATATTAAGAAACTCAAAAGAGTTTCTTTTTTTTATATAATTAATCCATTAATTTCACATAATATACTTGAGGTGATTATTAATGATTGGATTTATATGTGCTATTATTTCAGGCATATCAATGACTATTCAAGGCGTATTTAATACTAGGCTAAATGAAAAAATAGGTTCATGGGAAACTACTACAATAGTTCAAGCAACAGGCTTAGCATTAGCATTAATAATTTTATGCTTTTTCAGAAAAGGTGATTTTGGTGCTATAAAAGAAGTCAATAAACTCTATCTATTAGGGGGATTTATAGGCGTAGTAATTACTTATACTGTTATGGTTAGTATTGGTTCATTAGGAACTACCCTTGGAATTGGAACTATTTTAGTTGCTCAATTAGCTTCAGCTGGACTTATAGATTACTTTGGTTTATTTGGCTCAGAAAGAAGTAGTTTTGGAATAAGCCAAATAATAGGAGTAATCGTTATGATTGCAGGTATTGTAATCTTTAAATGGAAGCATTAAAAAAGTGCGAAGTGTGCTTCGCACTTTTTTTCTTTTCTTAATTAACAAAAATAGCCTTAGTTTTATACTATATAATGTGGATTAATTTTAAGGAGTTTTTTATGTTCTCTTTAAATAAAAAACTAGACTCTAATCTTAAAAATTATATGGAATTTAATACATCTAGGAGTTATAGGGTTTTAATTAAATGTAGAAACTTTCAGGATTCTATTGAAAAAAGAATCTTATCATATAAAGGAACTATATTAAGAAATATTAATATTGATAATATTATATGTGCTATTTTAAACTCTCAATCTATAAATAGATTATTAGAATACCCTGAAGTTGAATATATATGCTTAGATCAATTTTTTAATCTTTGTGGTATAAGCGTACAAACTGCTAATAGAGTTAGATTATCTAATAGTATAAATGCTTCTGGTCGGGGGGTAGGTATTGGAGTAATTGATTCTGGTGTATATCCTCACCGTGATTTAACAACACCTTTTAATCGAATTGCTACCTTCACAGACTTAATTAATGGTCTCTCATTCCCATATGATGATAACGGACATGGTACATGCACTTGTGGAGTCATTGCTGGTAATGGTGAATCCTCTAATGGAATATATAAAGGAATTGCTCCTAACTCAGAGCTTCATGTGATAAAAGCTTTTAATAGATTAGGAAAAGGATATGTCTCAGATGTACTATATGCTATAAATGAGTTAATATCTATAAGTCCTAAGTATAATATAAAAATTTTATGTTTACCCTTTGAAAGCTTAAATCATGATAAATTTATATTCTCACTTTTTGATAAAATACTAAAAAAAGCTGTTGATTTAGGTATTACACCTATACTTCCTAGTGGAAGTAATAGTATTGAAGGCTCTATTATGGGAATAGCTCTAAGTAAAAATGCTATTACAGTAAGCGGTTTAGATACAACTTCAAAAACAACTCCTTATGAATACTCATCTACAGGTGCTCCAAAAAAAGATTTTAAACCTAATTTTTGTGCTGCTTGTGTAGATATTGTATCTCTTAACTGTAATACATCTTATATATCTGAAAAAAATAATACTAAAATATATGCACCTAAACTTTCATCTTCATACAAAAGCTTTAGCGGCACATCTATATCAGCTGCATATATATCTGGTATATGTGCTTTATTATATGAACTTACACCTACACTCTCCTTTGATGATATAGTATCTATGTTAACAGCTTCATCTACTAACTTAGATCTACCACTAAATACTCAGGGAGAAGGATGTATAAATTTAAATAAATTATTTAAAAAGTAAAAGTGCCATAAAGCACTTTTACTTTTTGACTATATAATTAAGAGGATTTACAGGTGTTTCATTTATCCTTAATTCAAAATGTAAATGAGGTCCAGTACTATATCCAGTACTTCCTACAGCACCTATTATTTCTCCTTTTTTCACTTCTTGATTTAGAGACACGTATATCTCACTTAAATGAGCATAATATGTTTTCATATCGTCACTATGCTGAACTATAACTAAATTTCCATACCCTCCATCATTATATCCAGCATATATTACTTTACCTTCGAAAGAAGCTATTATATCTTCTCCAAGATTTTCAGCTATATCAAGTCCTTTATGATACGAATTAACTCTATCTTCTCCATAATATGATGATATATATCCCCCATCTACTGGTCTCTCTAAAAAACTTACTCCATCATAGTATGGATTTTTACTTCCTCTATGTACTACAGTAGCTATAGGCTCTACTAATACGTTCTCATTTAATATATTTTCTTCTACTTTCGTAAGTCCATCATATACGACTTCCTTATAAACTTCTTTTGTTCCATCAGATCCTTGTACAATAACTTCTTCACCCATATATATACTATTATCTTCTTCAACTATAACTGGTGATTCTATATTTTCTTCTTGAAAGGTTCTTAAACTTAACTCTAAATCCAACAAACTTTTATTTATTATAGATGCCTCATAAATATCTTTTGATATTTCACTACTATTACTCAATTGACACAACTTTAATTCAGTAGGCGTCACTTTTATATTTCCATTTATCTTCATATAAGATATATCTTCAACATTAACTCCTAATTCTCTAATATAACTTTCGCATACACTCTCAATTATTTCATCTTTTTCTTGAGCACTTAGTACATATCCAAAAATATTATTATCTACAGTTATAGCAAAGCCATTAACATTTCTATTTATATTATCTATATTTGCATTTAGATTCTTACTCTCCAAATTAACAATATCATTATAGTTATTAGAAATATCACTTGAATTTGCCAAATAAACTCCTTGTGGTATTTCATTTGAATCATTAATAACATTAATACACTGAACTGTTTTCCTATTTCCATGTATACTATAGCCATTAGTTATTTCTGATATAAGAAATAACAATATTGTTAATACTATTAAGGATAAAGTGGTTTTTCGTATGACACACTTTTCATCCTTCTTCTGCGAGTACATTTTTATCACTCCTCTTTTTTAGTTTTATTTACAACATTTTTTAATTTTCCCAAGAAGTAAAATAATATACATATCATTTCTTTAATTGTTATGTTGAGGGTTAATATCACCTTTGTTATAATTAGCTTAAACGTAATAGTTCAAGAAAGGTAGAGAATATTTATGAGCACATTTATGCTAAAAAATAAACAACTAGACTTTACTCCCGTTAGTAATATATTTATAGAAAAATATATGCCTAAAGCCCGTGGAGAATTTATAAAGGTATATCTATTAATGCTTAAATATAATACTTGTGGTGAAATGGGTGTAACATCATCAATATTAGCTACTTCATTAAATTTGCTTGAATCTGATGTACTAAATGCCTTAAATTATTGGAATGATGAAGGACTAATAAAGCTTATTCCAATTGATAAAATGGGTAATTTTAATATTGAATTTGTTGATTTAGTTAAAGAATCTAAATCTCAAAGTAAAGAAATAAACTTACTTCAAGCATTAAATAAAAATTCAACTAAGGATATGCTAAATGATATTGAAAGACTTTTAGGAAGACCTCTATCTCCTAAAGAAATGACTACTTACTTAAGTTGGCAAGATGATTTCAATTTCTCATCAGAATTAATACTGATTCTTTTTGAATATTGTGTATCTCGTGGAAAAAGTGATTATAGATATATAGAAAAAGTAGCAATGGCTTGGAAAGATATGAATATAACCACAGTTGAAGAAGCTCAAAACTATATCAAGAAAAATGAAGATAAATGGGTAAAAATTAGACATATTCTAAATTACTTAGGTATTAAAAATCCTGAATTAATGAAACCACAAGAAGAAATGTTAGATAAATGGATAAATGATTTTAATTTTCCTCTAGATGTCATAGAAAAAGCTTGCAATATATGTTTTCAACGCTTAAATAGAGCAGATTTTAAATATATTGACGGAATCTTATCTAACTGGAATAAGAACAACCTAAAAACAATTGCTGCTATTGAGGAAAAAGATTCAAAACCTTCTAGTATTGCTCCATCTAAGGGGAACTATACTAGTAATAATAGCAAAAGATTTATTGGTCAAAATATTAATAATAAATCATCAAAAGACTATGATGATTTGGAAAAAGAACTTTTAGGATGGTATAACAATGATTAAGGGATATCAAGAAAAATTAATGAATATTTACGAAAAAATACGTGAAGATGAAAATCGTAATTTAAAAAATAGAAAAAATGAAATTCTTCAAAAAGCTCCTGAAATAATTGAATTAGATAATACGATTCAAAAACTTTCCTTAGCTTTACCTATGGCTATATTAAAAGGTGCATCTGAATCTGATTTAGATAATATTAAAGCTGATATACAAGAGCTTAGAAAGCAAAAATACGAGTTACTAACGTCTTATGGGTATCCTACAGATTATCTGACACTTCATTATCAATGCCCAAAATGCCAAGATACTGGTTATATAGGAACTAAGAGATGTAGTTGCTTTAAAACTAAACTTGTAAATTTATATTATGAAACTTCTAAATTATCAAATAACTTAGCTACTTGCAATTTTAATAACTTTGATATAAGGTTATTTTCTTCTGAAAATAGCGGTAATTATAAAAATTCTCAACGTAAAAACATGGAGAAAATTTATGAGTTTGTAAGAGGTAATTATTTAGCTAATTTCGATACAGATAATACTAACCTTTTATTTTATGGTGAATCAGGAAATGGTAAAACATTTTTATCTTGGTGTATTGCTAAAGAGTTATTAGATAAAGGATATCTAGTTATCTATAAGACATCTAACGATTTAATAAGAGACTTAAGAGAAATAACTTTCAATAATAACTATGTACTTGAAGATTTATTAATAAATTGTGATTTACTAATAATAGACGACTTAGGAGCTGAACAAGTAACAGACTTTTCTACTAATGAATTATTTAACTTAATAAATAAAAAGTTATTAAATAATAAAAAGATGATTATATCAACAAATTTAAATCTTCCAGATATAGAAAAAAGTTATACTACTAGAGTTTATTCTCGTTTAGTTGGTAATTTCACTTTCTTTAAGTTTTACGGTAATGATGTTAGAATAAAGCTTAATCTTGCAAGAATGAGATCTCAACAACAATAAATAATAAGAAAGACGCTTTACTTAAATTAATAATAAATCTTTAAACTATTAATTTTACAAAGTAAAGTGTCTTTTTTTATAAATAAATTTAATTTTTGTATTATAATATAAAAACAAAAAAACTCTAGAATTATCTAGAGTTTCATGGAGCTGGTGATCGGAGTCGAACCAACAACCTGCTGATTACAAGTCAGCTGCTCTGCCATTGAGCCACACCAGCATAAATATTATATTTTATCACCAAAATTAAATTGGCGACTCAGAAGGGGCTCGAACCCTCGACCTCCGGCGTGACAGGCCGGCACTCTAACCAACTGAGCTACTGAGCCATTATGGTGGAAACAACAGGGATCGAACCTGTGACCCTCTGCTTGTAAGGCAGATGCTCTCCCAGCTGAGCTATGCTTCCGTATTAAAATGGTGACCCCTAGGGGAATCGAACCCCTGTTACCACCGTGAAAGGGTGGTGTCTTGACCGCTTGACCAAGGGGCCATATAATGGAGCTGGTGATCGGAGTCGAACCAACAACCTGCTGATTACAAGTCAGCTGCTCTGCCATTGAGCCACACCAGCATATTATATAGTTTTTTTAAAAAATTGGCGACTCAGAAGGGGCTCGAACCCTCGACCTCCGGCGTGACAGGCCGGCACTCTAACCAACTGAGCTACTGAGCCATTTATGGTGGAAACAACAGGGATCGAACCTGTGACCCTCTGCTTGTAAGGCAGATGCTCTCCCAGCTGAGCTATGCTTCCATATTAAAATGGTGACCCCTAGGGGAATCGAACCCCTGTTACCACCGTGAAAGGGTGGTGTCTTGACCGCTTGACCAAGGGGCCTAGGTTTCTTGCTCGTTCTCTGCCGAGCACATTAACTATAATACATAAAATTAAATATGGTGTCAACACTTTTTAAAAACTTTTTTTTATTTTTTATTTTTAGCTTATCACTATCCACCCTTAAGTCAGCATTTTTACTGGCTTTTCAGCACTTTTATTTTTTTCTACTTTTTTTAAATTTTCTATTGCCATACCATATCTACTTAATGAATCTTCTTTTAATTTTATTTCATTTTGTATTTTTTCAATTTCAAAAAGACACATTTCAAAAAATTCATCTTTATTAATTTCATCTAAAGTTATATTAAATCCTATTTTTTTAAAGTTTTGTCCTACAGCTAAAATTTTAACTGGAATACTATTATTTATAACAGCTATTATTTCTTTTTCCCAAACACCTCTTTTATTTACATTATGTTTATCTCTTAGTAAGTTTAAATTTTTAAATTCAATATTTAATTGTGATTCTATAATTTCTAAAAGAGCCTTATATAGTGCTACTGATATTCCTCTATTTAATTTTATTTTTAAAAAATCATTATATTTTATTAAAAATTCATCTACTTCACTTTCTGTGATAAATTCTATCTCATTATTATCAAATACCTTAATACCTTTACTATTAGGATAATTTACTACTACTTGATCATAATTCATCCTTCTAACCTTAAACTCTTTTTCATAATCCTCTAAAGTTTGGTCAATAATTTTAACTAACAATACTCTCACCTCTCAATATAGTATTCCATAGTTTTTTTACTAATATTACTGTGATAGAATTAAGTGAGCTTCCAAATTTCAATTTGGTTAAGCGAACTTACACCTACGAGCGTATGCGAGTAGTGTGTTTCCTTAAACTATTTAATTTTAAATTTAGTTGGTGAAACTTACTCATTCAATCGTATATGAGTATGAGTTTTCTTTAATTCTCCAAATTTTAATTTTGGTAGGCTAACTTAAACCTACAAACATATGCCAGTAGTGTATTTCATTTAGTATTGTTAAATTTTAATTTGCTTTATGAAAATTACACAATATATAGTTAAAAGATAAAAGTTACGAGTTATATATTTAGATTAAAATTAATTTTCTTAAAATATATATTTTCAATAAACTAAATAATAGTTTTATCTCAACTATTAACTTTTGATCATTAACTCTTAACTAAAAAAGTATTTCAAACTTTTTATATAAAACTAATATTAAAGGAGTGTTCTTATTTTGATATATCATGATTTAATAATCGTCGGTGGTGGAGCTTCTGGAATGATAGCTGCTATAACTGCTAAAGATTTTGGGATAGATGTAGCCATTGTTGAAGGTACTGATAGAGTTGGAAAAAAAATATTAACTACAGGAAATGGTAGATGTAATATATCTAATAGATGTGTTGCTGAACCTTTTATTAATTATCATAGTAATTGTGATAATTTCTTTTCGTCTGTTTTAAGTCAATTTGGTGTAGATGATACATTAAATTATTTTTTATCTTTAGGTCTTCCAATAGTTCCTCTAAAAGGAGGAAAATTATATCCACAGTCCCTTCAAGCCTCTTCAGTTGTGGATATTTTAAAAATGTCACTAGAAGATAGAAACATACCTTTATACACAAGCTGCAAAATAAAAGATATCCACAAGGGAAAAGTTTTTAAATTATCCACAAGTAATGAAGAATATAAATTATTCACATGTGAAAACTTAATATTAGCCTGTGGAGGAAAATCTGCTCCAAAAACAGGATCAGATGGTTCTGCATATTATTTAGCAAAAAATTTAGGACATTCAATAACAAAGCTTTTACCTGGAATAGTTCAATTAAAATTAAAATATGAACATCTTAAAGCACTTTCAGGCGTTAAATTTGATGGCTATGCAAAATTATTTGTAGATGATAAAGAAGTCAAAGAAGATTTTGGTGAAATATTATTCACTGATTACGGTATTTCTGGTCCTCCGATACTTCAAATATCAGCTTTAGCGTCTCAAGCTACTAGCAATAGCAAAAAAACAGAAGTTATTGTTGACCTTATGCCAAACTATACAAAAGATGAGTTAATAGATTTCTTAGAATGTCATTTTGCTCTTCTTTCTCATAGACCTATAATAAATGCTTTCATAGGCGTAATAAACAAAAAAATAATACCTGTTCTTTTAAAAGAATGCGGTATTACTGATTTACATATGCCATGTTATGAACTTTCTTGGAAAGAAAAAAACAAATTAATTCAAACGCTAAAAGGTTGGAAATTTACTTGTATCGGTACAAATGATTTCAATCAAGCTCAAGTAACTATTGGAGGAGTTGATGCTTCTGAAATTAATCCAGATACATTAGAATCTAAGATAGTTCCTAATCTATATTTTGCTGGTGAGCTTATAGATGTTCACGGAGATTGTGGTGGATTTAATCTACAATGGGCTTGGAGTTCTGGATATGTAGCTGCAAAATCAATTGCAAATAAGTAATGGCAAATTAACAAATGGCAAATTAACAATGGTAAGTGGCAAATTAAATAGTGAACCTGCTTTGCAGTTTCTTAAAAATATTTTTAAAAAGTCATCATAACTGACTTTATTCATCAATTTGCCATTCTCCATTTGTCATTTACCATTCTATTTATCCCATTTTGATATTAATGTTGTTAATTCTTTTCCCTCTGCATTTTCTATCTTATGTAAAATAATATATTGATCATCATTTTCTTTAATTTCACATATTGATTTTATTTCATCTCCATAGGAACATTCCTTCTCGAAGACTACGCTTAATTCAACTAAGTTATTTTTATATAATATCTCTACCGGTATTGATTCTAATGCCCATTCTATATATTTAACATTATTAACGTGTGTATTAGAATCTATATCAGTATATCTTACTTTAAATTCTTTTGAGTACATTTCCTCTTTCAATTTTTCTAATTTTGAAACATTTATATTGCACTCTTCTTCTTCACTAACACCATAAAACTCATATTGCTCTACAGGTATTCTTACCGCTCTTCTCTTATTAATATCTATCAATAAAAATATTCCAACTGCTTCAACAATTTTATTACCTTCTTCATCAAATATTTCATATAATCTTGATGCATAAAATTTCTTAAATCCCAAAGCATTTGTAGCTACTCTAATCTTTTCTCCATATTTAGGATATCTATTTATCTTTACATCATACTTACAGAATACCCATGCCAAATTTCTTTCTGTCATATAATCAATTCCTACACCAAGCTTCTCTGATTGCTTCGTTCCTATGTCTGTAAAGTAATTAACTATAGATTCAATTTTGCATTGTAATTTTACATCAACATCATAATAATGAATCTCATATTCTCTTTCAAATCTTTTTCCCACTTAATACGCCCACTTTCCATTAATTTATTGCTAAACATATTTTACCACATAAATTTTATAATATTAAAATTCTAAATTAAGTTTATAATTTAATTTTTATAAAATAATAAAAAAGCCAGCAATGCTGACTTTAAAATACCATATATACTATTATCTATTTAGAGCATCTAATAACTCATTTAAATCTATACCATGAACTCTTGCAGCCTCTTCCACCGTCTCTGCTTGAGCAGATGGACACCCTACGCATCCCATTCCGAATTGCATAAGTACATCAGCTTTATTAACATTAGCCTTTATAACTTCACCAATAGTCATTTCCTTAGTAATCAATACATTCACCTATCCTTTAATAGTGTTTTTATTAATAATTAAATATATTCTATACAAGTTCTCATAATATTTCAAGGTGATTTCTAAATTAAAAAGATGCTTTCTTAATATAAGCATCTTTTTAATATTTTAATATTATTTATTCTTTATGAACTAAATCTAAATCTGCAAATTTAGAGTGTGCTCCAATCCAAGCCATTTTAACAGTTCCAACCGGGCCGTTTCTTTGCTTAGCTATAATACATTCACCAATTCCTTTGTCTTCACTTTCCTTATTATAGTATTCATCTCTATATAAGAACATAACTACGTCAGCATCCTGCTCAATTGATCCTGACTCTCTTAAGTCAGATAGCATTGGTCTGTGGTCAGCTCTTTGCTCTGGTGCACGAGATAACTGTGATAAAGCTATAACTGGGCACTCCATCTCCTTAGCTAATGCCTTAATAGATCTTGATATTTCCGATACTTCTTGTTGTCTATTATCACTACCTGAGCTACCAGACATAAGTTGTAAGTAGTCTATAAGTATCATATCAATACCATGTTCCATTTTTATCTTTCTACACTTAGATCTCATTTCCATAACGCTAAGACCTGCTGTATCATCTATATACACTTTTGCCTTAGATAATGGTCCTGTAGCTCTCGCAATTCTTTCCCAGTCATCATCATCTAAATTACCAGTTCTAAGTTTTAACATATCAACATTTGCTTGAGAGCATAATAACTTATAAGCTAATTGCTCCTTAGACATTTCCAGAGAAAATATAACTACACTCTTCCCCTCTTTTAATGCTGCATTCTCAGCTATATTAAGTGAGAAAGTTGTTTTTCCCATTGAAGGTCTGGCTGCTATAAGCACCATATCACCTTTTTGGAATCCAGATGTTTTTGCGTCTAGGTCTTTTATCCCAGATCCAACCCCTGTTATTGCTCCTCTGTTATTAAATAATCTTTCTATTTCTAAAAATCCTCTTTCAAGAACGTTTGATAATGGTTCATACTCTTTAGAGTCTTTCTTTTCAGCTATATCAAACATCTTCTTTTGAGCTATATCAATAACCTTTCCTACATCATCACCGCTATTATAACTTTCCTCTATGATTGCTGTAGATGCCTTAATTAGCTTTCTCAAAGTAGATTTTTCTTCAACTATTTTTATATATGAACTTAAGTTGGCCGTTGTTGGTACAGAAGCACTTAACTCTGATATATAAGTAACTCCACCAGCTTTATCTAAGTTATCAGTAGTCTTTAAATATTCTAATAATGTTACTAAGTCTACAGCCATATCTTGCGAAAACATATGCTGTATAGCCTTATATATTATTTTATGACCATCTCTATAAAAGTCATCTTCTTTAAGCTTTTCAAGAACTTTTGCTATAGCGCTCTTATCTATTATCATAGCACCTATAACAGACTGTTCAGCTTCAATACTCTGTGGTAAACTTCTCATCATTGGTGTTTCCATATAAGTAACCCTCCCTCCTAAGTATTCTAAATTTATTATAACAAAATCTAAAGAAATTTATATTATGTATATTAAAATTCTTTTTTTCACACAATAAAATTAAGCTTCCTACTAAGGAAGCTTAATCCACATTACTTCTCAAATACTATCTCCATAAGTTCCTCTATATTAGTTATAGATTTAACTTCTATATCACTAAGCCCTAGAGGGACTTCTTTTTCATTATCTTTAGGGACAGCAACAAGTTTAATTCCTTTTCTTCTAGCACCATATATTTTTTCAAATATACCACCAACTGGCTTCACAGTACCTCTTAATGAAATCTCACCTGTAATAGCAATGTCTTGACGTATTGGTCTATTAGTAAGAGCACTAATTATACAAACAGTTATAGCTGCTCCTGCTGAAGGCCCATCTATCTTTCCTCCACCAATTACATTAACGTGTATATCATAATCTCTTATATCTTTTTCAGTAATCTTTCTTATAACAGAAGCTGCATTAAATACAGAATCCTTTGCCATTGAACCTGCTGTATCATTAAACTTAATAGTTCCTGCACCTTTTTTTCTTGCAGGGAATACAGCTGCTTCAATCTCTATAGTAGATCCTACAAATCCACTTACTCCTAATCCATATACATGCCCTACTTCAGAACTGTCTAAATTATCTATTCTTTCATAAGGTAAATATCTACCTATAGATAATACCTCTTCTACATCGCTTATCTTTATTATTCCTTTTGTATCTTCCCCTTGAGAGTTATATAAAGAATATCCATAAGCATCTGATAATATATTTACAGCTCTTCTACCTTCAATAGTATATTGACTAATAAGCTTTGCAACACCATCTTCTAAAGTTACTTCTAACTTTTTAGCTGCATTTTCAATTATTCCTTCTATATCTGTAGCAGATAATGGCTCAAAATAAACCTCTGTACATCTTGATCTTAAAGCTGGATTAATTTCACTTGGATCTTTAGTCGTAGCCCCTATTAAAACAAAATCAGCCGGTGCTCCATTATCAAATAAATATTTTATATATTTTGGTATGTTTTCATCATCTGGATCATAGTAAGATGATGAAAACTCTACTCTTTTATCTTCTAAAACTTTTAAAAGTTTATTTTGAAGTATTTCATCTAATTCACCGATTTCATCAATGAATAAAACTCCACCATGTGCATCTGTAACTAAACCTGGTTTTGGTTCAGGTACACCTATCTCAGCTAAATCTTTCTTACTACCTTGATATATAGGATCATGTACTGAGCCTAATAGAGGATTCGTTATTTCTCTCGGATCCCATCTTAATGTTGTTCCATCAACTTCAACAAACTTTGATTCCTCATCAAAAGGCGTAAATTTAAGTTTTTTAGCTTCTTCTAAAGCAAGTCTTGCTGCTGATGTCTTACCTACTCCTGGAGGCCCATAAAGGATTATATGCTGTGGGTATGGAGATGCCATCTTTGATATTAATGACTTAACAGCTCTCTCTTGCCCAACAATCTCTTCAAAAGTTTCTGGTCTTAAAAGATTCATTACATTTTTATTTATCTTTTTAGCATCAAGCTTCTCAAGCTTCTCAAGCTTAAGTGCTGTTTTGCTATTTTCAGAACCTTTTTGCTTTCTTATTATAGAAAGTCTAAGTTCATCCATAAACTTCTCTTGTCTCTCAACAAGACTCTTTTCAACTTCAGTTTCTATTTGTCTTTGCACATATTTTTTAGCTATATTTTCAGATATCCAATAAACTACATCCTCTAATATATCTCGTGCTGTATCATCATTTGGAACTACCTTCGCTCCTTTTCCATCTGATGCAATAACATTAAGTGCATATATTCTCTCGTTTATTTTTGGTGAATTAACATACTTATTTAACTTAAATCTAACAGTTCTAGCTCTTACAGCACCTTCATCAAGCACATTATTAAGTATCTCAAATAATACATTCACCTTTGACTCTAACGGTAAATCACTATCTAATATATTTTGTAATTCCAAATTAAATCCTCCTTATTGTTGAGGGACAATTATAACCTTTATCTTTGTTGATACTTCTGGATATAATTTAATTTCTACATCATATGTTCCCGCAATTTTTATTGTTTCCATTACTACTTTTTTCTTATCTACTGATAATTTAAATGTTGTGTTAATAACTTCAGCTATATCTTTATTTGTTATAGCTCCAAATAATCTTCCACTTTCTCCTGCTTTAGCTTTTACTGTAACTTCTTTACCTTTTAATTCAGCTGCTAACTTTTGAGCTGCTTCTAGTTCAGCAAGCTTCTTTCTTCTTTCATTTTCCTTTTTAGCATTAACAACGTGTAAAGCATTTGCTGTTGCTTCTTCTGCTAATTTCCTAGGAAATAAATAGTTTCTAGCATATCCATCTGATGCTTCTATAACATCACCTTTTTTTCCCATTTTCTTTACGTCTTGTAATAAAATAACTTTCATCTTATACACCTATCCTTTATCTTTTATTCTTGTCACATTTGTTCTACTTTAAATGCTTTTCTATAGAATTTTTTAAAGCTTCTATAGATTCTTCTATAGAAAGTTTTAATTTAGCTCCAGCCATATTCATATGACCACCGCCACCAAGTTCTTCTAATATAACTTGAACATTAACATCCCCAAGAGAACGTCCACTTATTATTACATTATTATTTATTTCAGCTAAAACAAAGCATACCTCTATTCCTGAGATAGTTAATAATTCATCAGCTGCTCTAGCTACTATAACTGTATTATCAACATTACTTGGACAAACAGCTATCGCCACCTTATTTTTTACATCTGCATTCTTAATAGTATCGGCTATAACTAAATAATCTTCTAAACTATCATTAAACATTTTTTTAACTTCCAATGTATCAGCACCTATAGATCTTAAAAATGACGCTGCATCAAATGTTCTAACTCCAGCCTTAAATTGGAATTCTTTAGTGTCCATAACAATACCAGCTAAAAGCCCTTCAGCTTCAACCTTTGATATTCTAGGCTTTTGTACCATATACTGAATTAGTTCTGTTACCATTTCTGAGGTAGATGATGCATATACCTCAATATAATTTAATAACGTGCCTTCAACTATATCAGGGCTTCTTCTATGATGATCTATAATTATCTTTCTAGACACTTTTTCAACTAAGTCAATATTACTTACATACCCTTTATTATGAACATCTACTACTATTAATAAAGATTTATCATTGATATTTTTTTCTGCCTCATCTCTAGAAATAAATGTTTTATCATACTTGCTATCACTTTTTAACCTACTCATGTAATATTCAATAGCATTTCTATCATTATCTAAAATAATATTACAATTCTTGCCCATTTGCTTTATTGTAGACCATAAACCAACCGCAGCACCTAAGCAATCCATATCTGGATTCTTGTGTCCCATAATTAATACATTACTACTCTCATAGATAAGATCCTTTAATGCATGAGCAATAACTCTTGCTCTTACTCTTGTTCTCTTTTCAAACTCTCTAGTATTTCCACCAAAGAAAATTATCTTTTCATTATTTTTTATGGCAACTTGGTCACCACCTCTACCTAAAGCAAGCTCCTTAGCAGTAACTGCATTATTATAATTTTCTTGAGGGGTAGCTCCTCCTCTTCCTATTCCAATGCTTAAAGTAAGTTCAAACTTATTACCACGTTCAATTTCAGATATTTTTTCTAATATATCAAATTTATTATTTATTTCTTCAGTAATATACTTATCTATAATCGATAATGCATATCTATTAGAACCATATTTAACAATTAGTGCTTTCAACTTTTGAGCATATAAATTAATAGTTCTTTCTACTTCTGCTACAAGTAAAGGTCTTTCACTTTCTTCTGTACTTTCAAGAACCTCAGATAAATTATCTACTTCAATTAACATTACACTTTCTTTAGTTGTATTTAAATCACTCAAATTGCTAACTTCTATAAAATACACTGCATATACATCATTAATAAGTTCATCTTCTCCAATTATTTTGCTAGCATATATACTATAAACATAGTTTTTTACCTTTATACGCTGACTTAAATCTTTATCACATTTCAAAAGCTTTTGTAAATCTATGCTTCTTGTAATACTAACAATATTTTGTACTTCATTATCTTTTAAATCTAATTCATTAGCTAATTTTTTATTTGCCCATATAATATCTCCATTTTCATTAATAAGAGCAATTGGAGCTATCATGTTTGAAATATTATCATTAATATTTAATTTAAGCTTAGATACTACTCTTTTATCCTTTTCATCTTTATAACGCTCATTCAAATTTAAGTAATAACTGTATATAATAAACGCCAATAATATAATACTTCCTACTATAAACTTATCATTATAGAAAAATATCATACTTATAAATATAAAAATAGCTGGTACTATCACTTGTTGATAATCCTTAAGTTTTTCCTTCATTGAAAGCCTCCTAAGCCTTATATTATTAACGCTGCTTTATATGATTTTGAAGCTTACTTAAATTTTTACCTTCTCTCTCATATTCATGCTCTTCTGTAATACCAATCTTTAGCTTTTTACTCATATCATCATCAACTTCATCGCAACTATATCCTAACTTTTGTGCTAAAACATAAAGAATTAAAATAGCACCAGATATACAATTTAATATAGAGTCTCTAGCTATATTAGTACCTCTAGTTAAAAGAGTATAAAGATCTCCTATAAGACACAATAAGTTCGCTTTTAATTCTTCTATCATCTTAATATTGGCCATTATATTAAATTCTTCTTTTCTCATTATTTCACCTCTATTCCAATACCCTGTAACTTATATTTTAAAGTTATTTTTATATTAATGCAACTATATAAGGGATTGTATTACAAATTATGTAAATTATTTTTATTTTTATATAACACAAAAGCCCCTGATTCTCAGGGGCTAATAATCTTATTACTATTCTGTTGTAAATGGTAATAAAGCTATGTTTCTTGATCTCTTTATAGCATCTGTTAATTGTCTTTGGTGCTTAGCGCAAGTTCCAGAAATTCTTCTTGGTAATATCTTACCTCTTTCTGTAACAAACTTTCTTAACTTAGCTACATCTTTGTAATCTATTGATTCAGCTTTATCAACACAGAAAGCACATACTTTTCTCTTAGATCTTCTCATTTTTCCAGATCTTTTCATATCTCTCATGCTAGTTCCCTCCTTATAAAATTAATTAGACTTTCTAGAATGGCATATCTCCATCATCTACTGGAGTCATGTCTTCTTCGAAACTCATTCCACCAAACACATCATTGCTTGCTGGAGTAGAATATCCATTTCCGCCACCGAATGAACCTCCATTATTGCCTGCTCCATTACCTTTTGATAAGAAGCTTACACCGTTAAATGTATCAGCAACAACTTCTGTTACATATCTCTTTGTGCCGTCTTTTGCATCATATGTTCTAACTGAGATTCTACCGCTTATTGCAATTTGACTACCCTTACTC
Organism: Clostridium sp. NSJ-145; assembly: GCF_021044725.1. Lineage (NCBI taxonomy): Bacteria > Bacillati > Bacillota > Clostridia > Eubacteriales > Clostridiaceae > Clostridium > Clostridium sp. NSJ-145. The sequence continues at coordinate 24,513 of NZ_JAJNOS010000015.1, read as the reverse complement.
ATATATTGAGCAGTGTTTTCAGCTTGCTTTCCCCATATTACTACAGGAATAAAATCGGCAGTTCTTTCGCCAGATTTGCTGTTATAATTATCAACTGCTAAAGTTAGTGTTGTTACGGCAGTCCCTGTTCCTGGAGTATACTTTAACTCAGGATCTTTAGTTAATCTACCTATTAGAATTACTTTATTCATTCTTTAACACCACCTACTAGTTTTCTTGTTTAACAATGATATGTCTTATAACACCATCAGTGATTCTGAATATTCTGTCTAACTCACTTGGTAATTCTGGGTTAGCTTCGAAATTGATTAATGTGTAGAAACCTTCGTTAACTTTCTTTATTTCGTAAGCAAGTTTTCTCTTACCCCAGAAATCTACGTTTTCGATAGTTCCTCCACCATTTTCTATAACACCTTTAAACTTTTCGATGTTAGCTTTTACAGCTTCTTCATCAAATGATGGGTGTAGTATAAATATAGTTTCGTACTTTCTCATCATTTTCACCTCCTTTGGACTTAACGGCTGCTACATACGCAGCAGGATTACAATTTAAAAGTTTATCACTTTATGTTGACTATTTCAAGCTTTTTTTATTTTATTCTTTTGTTTTTACTACCTTTTTTGCATCTTTTTGGAATTTACGACGTGGAAGCATTATTATTCTACCACATTCAGTACATTTAATTTTTACATCAGCACCAACTCTTATGATTTCAAAGTTTTTATTTCCACAAGGATGCTCTTTTTTCATTTCTACTATATCACCTAGTTCAAAAGTTTCTATCATTTATAATAGCCTCCTAAAAATAAAATTATTTATTTACAATATAAGTCTTTGGATAAGGAATTTCTATTCCTGATTTATTTAATGCTTCTTTAATTTCTTTTCTTAATTCTCTTTCCATTTCCCATTGGCTTAATGGTTTTGCTCTTCCGATAACCCTAATAGTTATTCCCGATGGATTTAATGAAGTAACTCCTAGCACTTCAATATGCCCTCTTAGCTTATCTTTATGCTTTTCTTCAAAAGCTTCATTAACAGCTTTAATTACATTTGTAGCTTGGTCTATATTTTCTTCATAAGCTATATCCACATCAACTATAAATCTTATATCACCTCTCGAATGGTTAGTAACCTCTAATATAGAACCATTTGGAATAAGGTGTAAATCGCCTGTAAAATCCCTTAAAACAGTTGTCCTGATTCCCATACTTTCAACTATACCAGTAAAGTTAGAAATAGTAACGTGATCCCCTACCCCATATTGATCTTCAAATAAAAGAAAAAATCCATTAATTAAATCCTTAACTAAACTTTGAGCCCCAAGACCTATTGCAAATCCCCCAGCACTTGCTAAAGCAACCGGTATCTTTGCAAAAACATCATAAAACATAAGTGCAACCCCAACTAAATAAACAGTATATTTCAGTACACTCTTTAAGACTTCACCTATAGTTATCGCCTTTTGAGGATCTAACGAAAAACTCATTTTACTTTTTACTTGCTTATCTACAAATTTATTAATTATTTTATTACCTATTTTTATAACTAAATTTATAGCTATAAATACGATAACGATTCTCAAAATCACAGAAAGACCTGTTTCTATCCATGAATTTAAAGTATCTGGATTTACTTTTAAACCTTCCCAGCTCCACGCATACTTACCCTCATCTGTTGAAACTATCTTAGCAAGAGCTAAAATGTTATTCACCTACTAACGCCTCCCTATTATTTTATTAATTCATAACATCCGTTATCTCTTTTATATATTGCCTTAAATTCTATGACTTCTTCATTAATTATTCTATTAACGCTTTCTTCATCTTCTAATCTTATACAAATTCCACAACTTTGAGTTATTGTAGTTGGTGTTGGCATAATTCTAAAATTCATCCCTATTTCCTTTAATTTTTTTTCTCCACTCATAGCTGTATGAGTATTCTTAAAAACTATTATGTAATACTTCATCTTGTCCTCCTAAAATCTTCTTCTTAATTATATTATACCTACTTTGGTCTTATAATAAATATATTACTTTAATATCTCATCTATTTCAAAATTTTGTAATACACTCTTGCTTTTTTCTCTATTTATTTTATCATATTTATAAGACTAATTTTACAAGGAGTAAGCACTATGAATGTATATTTAGATAATGCAAGTACATCATTTCCAAAGCCAAAATCAGTTTCAGATTCAATTTATAATTATTTAACTAACATTGGTGGAAATCCTGGACGTGCTAATCACTCTAACGCATTAGAATCAAATAGATATTTATTTTTAGCTAGAGAAACAATAGCTAACTTTTTTAATTTTCATAAGATTGAAAATGTAATTTTTACTAATAATATAACTTCATCGCTTAATATATTGATTAATGGAATATTAAAGCCTGGAGATCATATCATAACTTCTTCTATGGAACATAATTCCGTTATAAGACCTTTATATAATTTAAAAGAAAATATAGGTATTGATCTAGAAATAGTTTCTGCAAAATCAAACGGAATACTCGATGTAAATTCAATTTCTAAAGCAATTAAACCTAATACTAAACTAATAGTAATTACTCATGCCTCTAATATTACTGGTTCTATTCAACCTATACAAAGAATCGGAGAATTATGCAAAAAGAATAATATATTTTTCATACTAGATTCTGCTCAAAGTGCAGGGGTATTAGAAGTTGATTTTAAAAAATTTAATCTTAATGCTTTAGCATTTACTGGACATAAAAGTTTACTTGGTCCTCAAGGTATAGGTGGATTTATCATAGATGATGAGTTAAATAAAATCTGTAATCCATATATTCTTGGTGGTACAGGAAGTCTTTCTCATTCATTAACTCAGCCAGACTTTTTACCTGATAAATTTGAATCTGGTACATTAAATATTCCTGGTATAATCGGATTATATGAAGGTATAAAATTTATTGAAAAAGAAGGCCTTAATACTATTTATGAACATAACTCTTATTTAAGATCTTATTTAATTAATGAGATTTCTAATATTAATAACTTTAATATCTATGGTGATTTAGATCCATCTAATGGAACATCATGTGTATCTATTACACATAATAACTTAGATGTTAGTGAACTTTCATATATCTTAGATTCTGATTTCGGAATCAGTAATAGAAGTGGTCTTCATTGTGCTCCGTTAGCTCACCAAACAATTGGAACATATCCTAACGGAACCGTTAGACTAAGTTTAGGATACTTTAATACTTTAGATGAAATAAAATATACAGTGGACTCACTCAATAAAATAAACAAATTATATGTATAAAGTGCGAAGCACTTTTAGGAAAAGTTTTACTTAATCAAAATAGAAAATATCACAGGCATCACAAAAAAATATCGTATATGTAAATATTAGGAAGTATATACTTTTTACTTTAACTTAAGTTAACTTTTCCCTGCTATAATAGTAGTATTTTTACTTCGACAAAACCACTCTTTCACTTGCGAGCGTTAGCTCGCACTTTTTTTATTATATTTTGAATATTTTCTATAAAAACTGTCAATAATTTCTATATAAGGAGAGTGTTTTATGGATAAATATTTTTGTGAAGATTCTATGTCACCAACTACAGTTAATAAAATTAGAGATTATTTATACTCAAAACTAAAAGAACCTATTCTAGATAATAGACCTATTATTTTTTTATGTATAGGAACTGATAGATGTACTGGTGATTCTCTTGGTCCTTTAGTTGGTTATAAACTGAAATCTGAGCATAAAAATAATATATACATATATGGTTGTTTGGAAACCCCAGTTCACTCAAAAAATATAACTACTATATTAGAAAAAATAGAAAAGTATTTTATTAATCCTTATATAATAGCTATTGATTCTTCTTTAGGAAATGTTCAAAATGTTGGTAAAATATTTATAGAGGAAAAACCTCTTAACCCAGGTTTAGCACTTAATAAAGATTTACCCTCAGTTGGAGATCTTAGTATTACAGGAGTTGTCAATATATCTGGTAGCTTAGAATTTATTGTTCTTCAAAATACTAGATTATTTACTGTTATGTCATTAGCTGATTGTATTACTAACGGAATACAAAAATGTTTGAATAAAATTTCAATAGATTTTTCTTCACCTAATAAATTTTCAATTAGCAAATTAAATAAAAAAGGATAGTAATTTTACTTACTATCCTTTTGCTATCTACTTATTTATAGCCTCATTTAATACATGTAATTCTTCTTCTGATAAATCATATCTTGATATTCCTTTATCTATAGGTTTTGCATATGTAGTACTATCATGTCTAGAATAAATACCAGTTATAATTACTCCATCATTATAAGAATCTAATATAGCTATAGAAAAACTTAAATCGCTTCCTACATCTTCAAAAGCCTTATATCTCATTATAGCAACCTTGTTTACACATGATTTTAAATCTTCAGCTATTTTTTCACATCTTTCTAGAGATTCCTTAGAATTATTAAGAGCAACATCAATATTATCTAAATTAGAATTTATAACTTCTTCTAAATTTCTACTATTTGTTCCTCTCATCATTTTTCTATATTTTTTCTCTACTTTATTAACTGAAAGTAATAAAACTATTGTAGTTATTAACAATAATAATGTTATAATAGCTAATCCAATCACTATAAGTCCTGAGTACTCATTAATTATATTTAGTATATTACTCACCTTTATCCGTCCCTCCATGTTTCACATGAAACATTATAATTTAATTATTTCTAAAATTCTTTGTAAATCCTCTTCGGAATAATATTCGATTTCTATTTTACCTTTATTATTTTTATTACTTAAATTTACTTTTGTACCGAAGTAATTTTGTAATCTTTCCACTATATCCTTATAGTATGGATTCGTTAATTCAGTCTCTGACTTCTTTTTTGAAGAATTATCTACATCTTTTTTTATTCGTTTAATAATATTTTCTAATTCTCTTACAGATAATTTATCATCTATAACCTTTTGAGCTAACTCATACTGTAATTTTTTATCTGAAATGCCTAGTAAGGTTCTACCATGTCCTTCTGATATTACACCTTCTATTAAATATTGTTGAACATCCTCACCTAAATTTAATAACCTAATTGTATTAGTTATAGCAACACGTGATTTACCTATTCTCTTACTTAATTCTTCTTGTGTTAAATCAAAATCAGAAATTAATTTTTTATATGCCATCGCTTCTTCAATTGAATTTAAATCTTGTCTTTGAATATTCTCTATTAATGATATTTCTAATACTTGCTTATCTGTTAAATCCATTATTATCGAAGGAACTTCCTTAAGCCCTGCCATTTTAGCAGCTCTCCATCTACGTTCACCTGCTACTATAACATAATTATCCTCTTCTTTTCTTAAGATAATCGGCTGAACAATTCCATGATGCTTTATTGACTCTGATAATTCAATAATTTTTTCATCATCAAAAGTTTTTCTTGGTTGATCTATATTACTTCTTATTAAATTAATATCTATTAAATTTTTATCTGAAGTTTTTTTCTCTATTTTATTAATTGAAGGACCTAAATTTGTATCTTCTGGAATAAGAGCATTTAATCCCTTACCTAATCCAAATTTTTTGCTCATGATATTCACCTTCCTATTGTCTGCTTAAAAATTCTTTTGTTAAAGCCTTATATGCATCTGCACCCTTACATTTTTCATCATATAACATTACCGGAAGTCCAAAACTTGGAGCTTCAGCTAATCTAATATTTCTTGAAATAGTAGTCTTAAAGACTTTTTCATTGAAGAACTTTTTAACTTCATCATAGACTTCATTGCTTAAATTTGTTCTATAATCATACATAGTCATTATTACCCCTTCAATATCTAATGACTTATTTAAAGATTTCTTAACAAGCTGAATTGTATTTATTAATTGTCCAACACCTTCTAATGCATAAAATTCACATTGAATTGGAATAAGTACAGAATCAACTGCAGTAAGTGCATTAATAGTTAATACTCCTAATGATGGAGGACAATCTATAAAAATGAAATCAAAGTCATCTTGAACTTTTGCTATTTCATTTAAAAGTATAGTTTCTCTATCACTTCTATTAATAACTTCAACTTCAGCACCAGCTAATTCCATTGTTGCCGGAGCTATATATAAGTTTTGTATTAATTCACTTTTAAGTATTACATCACTTAAAGAAACATTAGCTGTTAATACGTCATACATTGAAAATTCTAAATTTTTCTTATCTAATCCTAATCCACTAGTAGTATTTCCTTGTGGGTCAATATCGATAGTTAAAACTTTATATCCTTCCATTGCTAAGTAAGCACATAAATTTATATTAGTAGTAGTCTTACCAACTCCACCCTTTTGGTTAAAAATACATATTTTCTTCATAAGTTTTGTCCTATTAAGGACTCCACCCCCCTCCCTTTTATTTCTATTATATCTGCTTTTTTTCCATAATTAAAGGGCGTCATAATAAAAATTTATGTCAAATAAAAAAAATGTTTCATGTGAAACATTTTTTATGCTAAATGAAATTTTTCTTCATCATACCCTATAAATATAACTAAAAATATAATCTTAATAATTGCCATTATTTTTTTCATAAAAGCCAACTCCTTTTATCAAAGCATGACTTAATTATAAATTAATAAGACTTTATCTCATATTTATCTTTCTTACATTTAGACTTCAATTATGTAATATACTAAAAATAAAATTGCTATAATTTTAAAAATATATTTACATGTTATATATAATAAATTTTATCCTTAAATCAAAACTCTTAATTATTCCTTAGAAATTAATAAGAGCAGTACTTAATCCGTACTGCTCTCTTCTATTTATTTTTAGGAATAGATACTGTAATCTCTATACTATCATCTAATTCTTTTAATTTATATTCAGCTGGTATATCAAATTTATTGAATACTTGTTTTATAGTATTAACATATAGTTTTCCTGGCATAACGCCTCTTCTTTTACTTTTTCTCTCTTCTGCTGCTTTTTCTAACAACTCAGAATTGATTAACTCCTCTGTTTTCTTAACATTAAGACCATTTTTTATTACTTTATCTAAAACTTTTAATTGCAACTCTTCGTTCGGTAAAGCTAATAATGCTCTAGCATGTCTTTCAGTTAAATTATTTTCTAAACATATTGCTCTAACTTTTGGGCTTAACTTTAACAATCTTAGCTTGTTAGCTATTGTAGATTGATTTTTCCCCATTCTCTTAGCTAATTCTTCCTGAGTGAACTTATGATCGTTAATTAAATTATAATAAGCTTCGGCAACCTCCATAAAGTTTAAGTCTTCTCTTTGTAGGTTTTCTAATAAAGCAATTTCAGCTGATTCTGTATCAGTAATTTCTATTATGTTACATGGAACATGACTTAATTCTGCAATTCTTGCAGCTCTCCATCTTCTTTCACCAGCAACTAGTTCGAATTTTTCGCCTCTTTTTCTTACCGTTATTGGTTGAATTATTCCATATTCCCTTATAGATGCAGATAATTCTTGTAAAGCCTCTTCATTAAAATATCTTCTTGGCTGATATGTATTTGGAAATATCTCATCTACATTTATATTTATTATCTGTTTACTCATTTCTCCCGCCCATCCCTTATATCTAATTACTCAACATTTTATCCCATATTTTAACATTTCTGTATTAATTAATCATTTCCTTCTTATATATGAGACTTTCGTAATACAAATTAAACTATATTAATCTATATTTCTACACAAATATACAATTTATTCTCTCTAAAGTTTAATTATGCCATAAATTTCAATAAAAATATATACTTTTATGCTATTTTATAGGTTTTTTATTAATTGTTCCTGCTTTTCTAGGATAGGTTTTTGGACATTTATTTACTTTTAATACTTCAACTATATTATGATTTAAGTCAGTCCCTTCGACCTCAACTTCTATAATATTCTTTAATTCTCCACCTAAAGTTTTAATTGCGTTAGCTCCATTTTCTAATTCTTCCTCTATAGATGGCCCTTTTAATGCAACAAAGTACCCATTTTTCTTTACAAAAGGCATACAGAACTCAGATAATACAGCCATATTAGCTACCGCTCTAGATGTAGCAACATCAAATTGCTCTCTTAATTCTGGATTTCTTGCTCCATCTTCAGCTCTTGAATGAATTGTTGTTACATTCTTTAAATCTAATTCTCTTACTACTGTATTTAAGAAATTGATTCTCTTATTAAGTGAATCTAATAAAGTAACTTTAGTCTCTGGACTTAATATTGCTATTGGAAGACCAGGGAAACCAGCCCCAGTTCCAACATCAATTAAAGTTTTTGCTTCTTTTATAGCATTTGATTTAAACGCTTTTATACAATCTATAAAATGCTTTTTTACAAATTCATTATCCTCAGTTATTGCTGTTAAATTTATTTTTTCATTCCATTCTTGAACAAGTCTCATATACTTAATGAACTTTTCATATTGTTCTTTAGTTAATTCTATTCCTACATCTTTTGCAGCTGTTGACATTAAATCAAAAAATTCCATTTTAGTCCTCCTGTTTTGCTCTTCTAGCTTGATTTTCTAAATATATTAATAATACTGATATATCTGCAGGAGAAACTCCTGAAATTCTTGATGCTTGCCCTATACTAATTGGTCTTATTGCACTTAATTTTTGAATTGCCTCTATTCTTAATCCTTTTACATCTGAATAATTTATATCTTCAGGCAATATCTTCTTTTCAAACTTTTTAAATTGATTTACTTGCTCTAACTGACTTGTTATATATCCTTCATATTTTGCAATAATATTTACTTGCTCACCAATATCATCAGTGTATTCTGGTCTTTCTGGATCTAACGGTGCTAAAACAAAATAATCAACTTCAGGTCTTTTTATAAGCTCATACATACTTATTGGCTTTTTAAGCTCAGCTGTATTAAGCGATACTAAAAATTCGTTATTTTCTCTCTTATTAGTTATTTGAAGATTTTTTAATCTTTCAACTTCACTTTCAATTTTAGCTTTTCTATCTAAGAATTTGTTATATCTTTCATCAGAAACTAATCCAACTTTTCTTCCAATCTCAGTTAATCTAAAATCTGCATTATCTTGTCTTAAAAGCAATCTATACTCTGCTCTAGAAGTCATCATTCTATAAGGCTCATTTGTACCTTTAGTAACTAAATCGTCTATTAAAACCCCAGCATATGCATCTGAACGTGTTAATATCATAGGGTCTTTTCCTTGAACCTTTAACGCTGCATTTATTCCGGCAACTAAACCTTGTGCTGCAGCCTCTTCATACCCTGAACTTCCATTTAATTGACCAGCTGAATAAAGACCTTCAATTTCTTTAAATTCTAATGTTGGCTTAAGTTCTGTTGAATCTATTGAATCATATTCTATAGCGTAAGCTGTTCTTAAAAATTCTACATTTTCTAATCCAGGTAATGTTCTATACATCTTAATTTGAACATCTTCTGGTAAAGATGATGACATCCCGCCAACATACATTTCAAGAGTATCTTCACCTTCAGGTTCAATGAATATTTGATGTCTGTTTTTATCTGGGAACTTCATAACCTTATCTTCTATAGATGGACAATATCTAGGCCCTACCCCTTCTATGCTACCATTGTACATAGGAGATCTATCTATATTTTCTTTTATTATATTGTGAGTTTCTTCATTAGTATAAGTTAACCAACAAGACATTTGATCTTTTTCAATCTTTTCATTCATAAATGAGAATGGTACTATTTTTTCATCCCCTGGTTGTTCTATCATTTTTGAAAAATCTACAGATCTTCTATTAATTCTAGCAGGAGTTCCTGTTTTAAATCTTCTAGTCTTAATACCTATTCTATTTAACGCAGCTGTTAATTCATTAGCTGCTGCTAATCCATTTGGTCCACTATTATAAGAAACATCTCCAATAATAATTCTTGCTCTTAAATATGTACCTGTTGTAAGTACAAGAGCCTTACATTTATAAAAAGCTCCATTCTTAGTTAATACCCCAACAACTTTTCCATCTTCAACTTCTATGTCTAAAACCTCTAATTGTCTTAATTCAAGGTTTTCTTGATTTTCTAAAGTTCTCTTCATTCTATCTTGATATTTTTTTCTATCAGCTTGCGCTCTAAGTGAGTGAACTGCTGGCCCTTTTGATGTGTTTAACATTCTTGATTGAATGAACGTCTCATCTATGTTAACACCCATTTCTCCACCTAAAGCGTCAACTTCTCTTACAAGGTGCCCTTTCGCAGTTCCACCTATATTAGGATTACAAGGCATTAAACCAACTGCATCTAGGTTTAAAGTACATACTAATGTTTTTAAACCCATTCTTGCTGAAGCAAGACCTGCTTCACATCCTGCATGCCCTGCTCCAACTACTATTACGTCATATTCTCCTGCACTATATCTCATCTTTACTTCCCTACTTTCCTACACAGAAATCACTAAATATCTTATTTACTAAATCTTCTTCTAACTCACTACCTGTAATCTCTCCTAAAGCTCTTAAAGCCGCTGTAACATAGATTGATATTAAATCTAAATACTCATTATTTTTAACTCTTACTAAAGCATTTTCAGCATTTTCTAAAGCTCTATATAAAGCTTGCTTATGACGTGAATTAGAAATTATTAAACTTTCCGCATCTATTTTTCCATTAAAGAATAAATCTTTTATAGTTTGCTTTAACTCATCTAATCCAATTTCTTCTTTTGCAGAAATTTTAATTACATTTTCAAAACTATCTAAGATATCCGATTCAATTTTCCACTCTAAATCAATTTTATTTAATATTAATATACATTTTTTATCTTTTACTGATTCAATTATATCCTTGTCTTCTTGATCTAATTCTCTTGAAGTATCTAATACTAATAATACTAAATCTGCTTCCTCAAGCTTCTCTTTAGATCTCTCTACTCCGATCTTTTCAACTATATCTTCTGTTTCTCTTATTCCTGCTGTATCTATTACCTTAACAGGAATACCATCTAAATTAATATATTCTTCAATAACATCTCTAGTTGTACCAGCAATATCTGTTACTATAGCTCTCTTCTCTCTTAAAAGAGCATTTAATAATGATGATTTACCAACGTTAGGTTTACCTACTATAGCAAGGCTTAAACCTTCTCTTATAAGCTTTCCTTCATCAGCACCTCTTAATAATGTACTCATTTCACTTATACTCTTCTCTAAGCTTTCTGCTACTTTAAGAGGTATACTAGGATCAACATCTTCATCATCTTCAGTAAAATCAACAGCAAACTCAACTAAAGCTAATATATTTAACATATACTCTCTTTGCTTATTAATTTGAGTTGATAAGTGTCCTGTACTTTGCATTAAAGCTGATTTCATAGCAAGATCAGTTTTAGCTTTTATAATATCCATAACAGCTTCTGCTTGAGATAAATCTATTCTACCATTTAAAAACGCTCTTTTAGTAAACTCTCCTGGTTCTGCTAATCTTGCCCCAGCCTTTATAACAGTCTCTAACACCTTATTAGTAGAAACAACTCCTCCGTGACAATTTATTTCTACTGTATCCTCTGCTGTAAAGCTTTTAGGCCCTTTCATAAAGCTAATAATAACTTCATCAATTAATTCTTTATTATCTATATCATAAATATGTCCGTATTTCATAGTGTAAGATTTCATAGTTTTAATATCTTGACCACTATGAGCTTTAAAAACTTTTGAGACAATATCTAAAGCTTTATCACCAGATACTCTTATTATTGCAATTCCGCCTTCACCTAATGCCGTTGCAATGGCACAAATTGTATCAAAATCCTTCATTTAATATCCTCCGCTTAATATAGTGACAAGTTAAAATGACAAATTATTTATCAAGCTAACTTCATAGTTTCTAAAAATTACATTTTTTTATAAATTAAGCTATAACTTACTTTAATAATTAATTTGTCACTTGTCATTTCTTATAATTATTATACCCTAATTTCAATAATATTCATTTTACAAGACTATTTTATATAAGTCAAAGTTATAGCCGTTAAGAATTAAAAGTTTCTATTTAAGAATAATAGATGAAATTTTCACGAAATTTGTGAAAAATAATATTAAAAACTGCATAGCAGCTTCGCCTTGTACTCATAACCATTGTCTATTAACTTAAAAAAGGATGCTGCACTTTTGCAACATCCTTTTTTTCTATCTTTTAAGACTAACAACTATTCTTCTAAAAGGTTCTTCTCCCTCGCTATATGTGTTTATATCATTATAGCTTTGTAAGGCTGAGTGAATAATTCTTCTTTCATATGGATTCATTGGTTCTAACTTATAAGGTCTACCAGTCTTTTTAACTTTATATGCTGTTTTTTGTGCTACTCTTTTCAAAGTTTCTTCTCTCTTACTTCTATAATTTTCAGTATCAAGCACAACTTTCTTATAAGGAACATCGTGATTTTTATTCACTACTAAAGAAACTAGATATTGTAACGAATCTAATGTTTCTCCTCTATATCCTATTACTAATCCCATCTTAGGCCCAGATAAGTTAATGAAGATAGTATCATTTTCTTCTCTAACTTCAATATCAGCTGTAACTCCCATAGAATTTAAAACATTTGTTAAGAAGTTTTTACCTTCTAAGGCTGGATCCCTTTTTACAGTAACTTTAATTTTAGCAGGCTTAGTTCCTATTAAATTAAATAGTCCCTTACTACCTTCTTCAAGTACTTCAAACTCAACCTTATCCTCTGTTAGATTTAATTCATGTAAAGCATTTTTTAAAGCCTCATCAACAGTTTTACCTGTCATTTCAATAATTTTCATACCCTATTCACCCGCCTAATAAGATTAAACTATTTTTTCTTTTTCTTTGTTGTTATTGTAGTTTTATTTGGTTTTGATGCTAAAGCAGCTGCTTCTTTAGCCTTTTTCTTTTTCATAGCTGGTAAGTAATTTAAGAAATAAGTTTGAACTAATTGAATTACTCCCCCTGCTATCCAATACATAACTAAGATTGGTTGGAAGTTAATTGACATGAATCCCATCATACCAGCCATCATTATGTTCATTGTGCTCATATTCATTCCGCCTTCTTCTGGAGTTGGCATTGATTTACTTAATAGTAAAGATGGAATATATGTGCTTAATGCAGCTAATATTGCTAATAGTATACCTGTCATATTAAATCCACTTGGTTGGAATACATTATTTATCCATAAGAATGATAAATCTGCACCTTGTGTTGGTGTAATACTATAAAATACACGATATAAAGCAAATAATATTGGTAATGGTAATAATGTTGGTAAACAACCGCCAAACATACTTACATTATTTTCTTTCATTAATTTAGAAGTTTCTAATTGTAACTTCTGTGGATCATTTTTATACTTAGCTTGAAGCTTTTTCATTTCCGGTTGAATCTCTTGCATTCTTGCATTCGATCTTGTTGACTTAATGTTTAACGGTAAAATTAATAATCTAATTATTACTGTAAAAATTAAAATTGCTAAAATATAAGAAAGACCTTCTCTTTCTGCTGGTACTCCTAAACTTACAATGAAGTTATGTAGTCCATTAAACATATTTACCATTGCGTTAACTATCGCATCCCACATTTTCTAATAACCTCCTCATTTAACTGGATCATATCCCCCATGTTTGTTAAAAGGATTACAACGTAAAATCCTCTTTATACTTAAATATCCACCTTTGGCCACCCCGTACTTTGTTATAGCCTCTTCTGCATACTGAGAACAGGTTGGTACAAAAATACAACAAGCTGGCCTTGTTGGAGAATAATATTTTCTATACAAATGAATTAACTTTAAAAGTAATCTCTTCATTTTAACGTAGTCCTGCCTTATTAAATAAGCTTATCATAGCATTTTCAACATCTTTAAATTTTTTATCCTTAATAGACGTTCTAGCAACAAATACAAAATCAAATCCTTGTTTCAAATTATCACAATTTAATCTATAGCTTTCGTATATTAATCTTTTGCTTCTGCTTCTAACAACACTATTCCCAACTTTCTTACTAACAGAAATCCCTACCTTATTATATAGGTCTCCATCCGATGACGAATTCTTTCTATTATTAAAAACATATAGAACTAGAAGATTGTTAGCGTAAGATTTACCTCTTCTGTAGACAAGTCTAAATTCTGCATTCTTTCTAATTTTATATATCATAGGTACAACAAAACTCCTTATTTTCCGCTATTTGCAGAAAAAAGGCCACTAAATGCGGCCCTTATGCTGTTAATTTTTTTCTTCCTTTTTGTCTTCTTCTCTTAAGAACTGTTCTACCAGAAGCAGTGCTCATTCTCTTTCTGAATCCATGTTCTTTTTTTCTTTGTCTCTTTTTTGGTTGGTAAGTCATGAACATTCAAATACACCCCCTTTGAGTGAAATTTTATATAGTAAAAACTTTTTACCACTTTAAAAATTTGAGATTTACTTAATATATTATATAGATTTCCCTTTTTACTGTCAATATGAATTAAATTCTAATAATATGTTAATAAAATTATTCACAGTTTATTTTTTGTGGATAACTTATTGATAATTTACATTTATGTGTGCTATTATAGAATTAAGTGTGAATAAGTTTGTGAATAACCCTACTTATCCACAGCTGTGGATTATTTTGTGTATAACTTGTTCATTTTTTCTGAATAACTACACGATACGTATATATTATTATCACATTTATCCTAATTATTCATTGTTAATATTGTTCATATTTACATATAACATACTTGTGGATAATTTTCTTGTTATATACTTATATACATAATTATCTACATGTTAATATTTTTTATCAAGTTATTAACATAATCCCTTTAGTGTTAATAACTATGTTATTATATTGTTAATAACTTTTTTAAAATTTATTTTTGGAGGAAACAAAATGGAGACTGAGTTAAAAGGATTATGGGAAAAAACATTAAATATAATAAAAAGTGAAATGTCTGAGGTCAGCTTTAATACATGGATTAAAAGTTGCGAACCTATATCTATTTCTTCAAACACTATCAAAATCAGTGTTCCTAATTCCTTCACTCAGGATATATTAGAGAAAAGATATAAAGATCTAGTTATTAATTCAATTGAAGCTGCATGCTCAAAACTATATAAAATTGAATTTTTAATTGCATCTGAAATTCAGGATATAGAGGAAGTTCCTGAAAAGAAAAAAGCTTCAAATAATAAAGACACTATGTCAGTTACAGTAAATGATGAAATGTCTAGCACATTAAACCCAAAATATACTTTCGCTTCTTTTGTCATTGGCAATAGTAATAGATTTGCTCATGCTGCATCATTAGCAGTTGCTGAATCTCCAGCTCAAGCATACAATCCTTTATTTATTTATGGAGGAGTTGGTCTTGGAAAAACTCACTTAATGCACGCAATAGGGCATTATATACTTCAAAATAACCCAAATGCAAAAGTTGTTTATGTATCATCAGAAAAATTTACAAATGAACTTATCAATGCAATTAAGGATGATAAAAATGAAGAATTCAGAAATAAATACAGAAATGTAGATGTACTTTTAATAGATGATATTCAATTTATTGCTGGTAAGGAAAGAACTCAAGAGGAATTCTTCCATACATTCAATACATTACATGAAGCGAATAAACAAATAATCCTATCATCTGATAGACCACCAAAAGAAATTCCTACATTAGAAGACAGATTAAGATCTAGATTCGAATGGGGACTAATAGCAGATATCCAAGCGCCAGATTTTGAAACGCGTATGGCTATCTTAAAGAAAAAAGCAGATGTAGAAAAGCTAGATGTTCCTAATGAAGTTATGGTATATATAGCTACAAAAATTAAATCTAATATTAGAGAATTAGAAGGAGCATTAATAAGAATAGTTGCTTATTCTTCATTAACTAATAGAGATATTACTGTAGATTTAGCAAGTGAAGCCTTAAAAGATATTATCTCTAATAAACAAAATAAGAATATAACTATAGACATAATACAAGATGTAGTCGCTGCTTATTTTAATCTTAGAGTAGAGGATTTAAAATCTCAAAGAAGAACAAGAAACGTTGCATATCCAAGACAAATTGCAATGTATTTAAGTAGAAAATTAACTGATATGTCTTTACCTAAAATAGGTGAAGAATTCGGAGGACGTGACCATACTACAGTTATTCATGCTTATGAGAAAATTTCTGAAAGCTTGAATAATGATGAAAGCCTACAACACACTATAAATGATATAACGAAGAAGCTAACTCAAAAATAACTAACAACTGTACATAATAAATAGTGAATAGGCTGTGGATAAAATCTTAGTACACTTTTGTATGTTAACAATGTGGATAACGTAGTGAAATTTTTAATTACTTATCCACAGTATTTTTTTTATAAAATTTATTGAAAAATCAGGGGTTGAAGTACTTATCCACATATCAACAGCCCCTACTACTATTATTATTATATAAATTTTATATTTATCTATATATTTATTTATAAATGCTTGTGAATAACTAAGGAGGTATATTATGAACATCATCTGTTCTAAACAAAAATTACAGGAAGGTATTTCTATAGTAACTAAAGCTATAACAGGAAAAACTACTATGCCTGTATTAGAAGGTATTTACATAGAAGCTACTAAAACTGGTTTAACACTTATTGGATCTGATATGGATGTAAGTATAGAAACTAAAGTTGAAGCTGATGTTTTACAAGAAGGAAAAATAGTAATAGATGCTAAGATTTTTTCTGAAATTATAAGAAAATTACCTAATTCAGATGTAAAAATAGAGGTAGTTGAAAATGATAGAATACAAATAGCATGTGAAAAATCTTTATTTAATGTTGTATTTATGAACCAAGCTGATTATCCAGCATTACCAACAATCAATGAAGATATAACAGTTGAAGTTCCTCAAAATATATTAAAAAATATGATTAAAGGAACATCATTTGCTATTGCTCAAGATGAAGCTAGACCAATATTACAAGGTATACTTTTCGAAGTTAAAGATAAACATCTTAATTTAGTAGCCTTAGATGGTTACAGATTAGCAGTAAGAACTGAATTATTAAATATTGATGATAGTATCGAAGTAGTTATTCCAGGTAAAACATTTAACGAAGTTGCTAAAATACTTGAAGATAACAATGATATAGTACAAATAACATTTACTAATAATCATATATTATTTAACTTAAATAATACTAAGATAATTTCAAGATTATTAGATGGTAAATTTGTTAATTATGCATCTTTATTACCACCTGAATATAAACTACTTGTTAATGTTAATAAACAAGAATTCCAAAATGGGTTAGAAAGAGCATCTTTAATGGCTAAGGATGGAAATAGTAATTTAATAAAATTAGATATTCAAGATGAGAGTGTTATAATTAGTTCTAATTCTCAATTGGGAAAAGTTAGGGAAGAAGTTGCGATAAATCTGCAAGGTGAAGGAATAGAAATTGCATTTAATTCAAGATATATCCTAGATGTATTAAAGACTATGGAAGATGAAAATGTAATTTTAGAAATGTCATCAGCAGTTAGTCCATGTGTTATTAGAGGAAGTGAAACTAATAATGCTAAATATTTAGTCTTACCAGTTAGACTAGTTAGATAGGAGGAACCTGTATAAACTATGCATATTAATACAGGGAAATGGAAATGGTAGAAGTTAAAATTAATACAGAATTTATAAAATTAGATTCGTTTTTAAAGTTTTGTGGGGCAGCATCATTAGGATCAGAGGCTAAAATGTATATTTTAGACGAATTAGTTTCTGTTAATGGAGAAATATGCACGCAAAGAGGAAAAAAATTATATGTAGGTGACGTAGTAGAGTTTAATGGAGAAGCCTATAAAGTGGTCTAATTATCAATAAATTCCCATTTTATCACTTTTATAGCTCTAATATGTTATAATTATGGGTGTTTAAAAATGTTTATAAAAAAATTACAAATGCTTAATTATAGAAATTATGAAGCTTTAAATATAGATTTAGGACCAAACGTGAATGTTTTTATGGGAGATAACGCTCAAGGCAAAACTAATATCCTCGAGGGGATTTATTATTGCGCTTTTGCAAAATCTCATAGAACATCTAGAGATAAAGAATTAATCAATTGGAAGTCTGAAAATGCCTTTTTAAGCGTAACTGTAGGCAGAGAGAGATTAGATAAAAGAATAGATATAAGTATCCTTAAAGATGGGAAAAAGGCTATAAGGATAAATAAAATAAAGATAAACAAAATTGGAGAACTATTTGGTAACTTTAATGTTGTTATGTTCTCGCCGGAGGATTTAAAGATAATTAAAGATTCGCCAGGAGTTAGAAGAAAATTTATAGATATGGAGTTATGTCAACTAGATTCTAAATATTATTATAATTTAGTTCAGTATAACAAAGTTCTTAATGAGAGAAACACTGTATTAAAAAATAGATCTATAAACAAAGATATTTTAGATATATATGATATGCAATTGGTTGAATTTGGATATAATATAGTTATGCAGAGAATTAATTATATAAATAAATTAAACCAATATTCAAAACAGATACACAATGATATAACATCTGGTAAAGAAAATATAGAATTTAAATATGTAAGTACTATTAAAAATCTAGAAAATATCAAAGAAAGCTTTTATTCTCAGCTTGAGAAAAATAGAAGTAAGGATATCGATAAAGGGCTTACATCAGTTGGACCTCATAGAGATGATTTTATGGTTTTCATAAATGAGATTGATACTAAAAGCTATGGTTCACAGGGGCAGCAAAGAACTGCTGTATTAACTATAAAATTTTCATCTTTAAAAATAATTAAAGAATTAACAGGTGAATATCCGGTTTTATTACTTGATGATGTACTATCTGAGCTAGATTTTAGTAGAAAGAGATATATTTTAAGTACCATTGGGGAAATTCAAACCATAATTACTTGCACGGGGATAGAAGACTTGTATGAATACTTAGATGATAAATCTAAAGTTTTTAAAGTAAAGGATGGTGCAATCCTAAACTAGGAGGAGGAACTATTATGTTTTTACATTTAGGAGAAAACGTAGTTGTACCAATAAAAGATGTGATTGGTATTTTTGATATTGAGACATCTATGTATAGTTCAGATACAATATCTTTTTTAAGAATGGCTGAAGAAGATGGATTTGTTGAAAGAATCACAAAGGAAGCGCCAAAGTCGTTTGTGATTGCAGAAGTTAATAAAATGAGTAAGGTATATTTATCACCTATATCATCTTCTACTTTAACAAAGAGAACAAATATTGATTATAATACTTAAGTCCAATATTTAGCCTTCACACGTAATAAAAATTAGTATTTTAGGAGGAATTTATGTTGGAAGAAAATAAACAAAGCTATGATGAAAGTCAGATACAGGTCTTAGAAGGGTTAGAAGCCGTTAGAAAAAGACCTGGTATGTACATAGGAAGTACTAGTTCTAGAGGTCTTCATCATTTAGTATACGAAATAGTAGATAACAGTATTGATGAAGCTCTAGCAGGTTTTTGTAAGAATATCGAAGTAATTATAAACGAAGATAATTCAATAACTGTAATTGATGATGGTAGAGGTATGCCAGTTGGAATACATCCAAAGATGGGTAAATCTACAGTAGAAGTTATTATGACAGTACTACATGCCGGCGGTAAGTTCGGAGGCGGAGGATACAAGGTGTCTGGTGGTCTTCACGGTGTTGGTGCTTCTGTAGTTAATGCATTATCTGAGTATTGTGAAGTTACTGTTACAAGAGAAGGTAAGGTATGGCAACAAAAATATTCTAGAGGTAATGTTTTATGTGAAGTAACAGAAATTGCTGAGGCAGATGAATCTTTACATGGAACAAAGGTTACTTTTAAGCCAGACCATGAAATCTTTGAAGAAACAGAATATGACTTTGATATATTAGCACATAGATTAAGAGAGTTAGCATTCTTAAATAAAGGAATAGCTATAACATTAATAGATAAAAGAGAAAACGGGCAAGAGGAATCATATCACTATGAAGGTGGTATTAAAGAATTTGTTTCGTACTTAAACAGAAATAAAGAAGTATTACATCCAGAACCTATTTATGTTGAAGGTGAAAAAGATGGTATTATTGCAGAAATATCACTTCAATACAATGATGGATATAATGAAAATCTTTATTCTTTTGCCAATAACATAGATACAATTGAAGGTGGAACTCACCTTTCAGGATTTAAGACTGCGTTAACTAGAGCTATAAATGATTACGCAAAAAGATTTGGACATATAAAAGAAAATGATAAGAACCTTTCTGGTGATGATGCTAGAGAAGGCCTTACAGCTGTTATTTCTGTAAAAATATCTGAACCTCAATTTGAAGGACAGACAAAGACGAAACTTGGTAACTCTGAAGTTAGAGGAGTAGTTGATTCTATAGTTGGAGAAGGTGTAAGTACATTCTTAGAAGAAAATCCAGCAGTAGGTAAAATTATAATAGATAAAGCTTTAATGGCTGCAAGAGCAAGAGATGCAGCAAGAAAGGCTAGAGAACTTACTAGAAAATCAGTACTTGAAAGATCTACGCTTCCAGGTAAACTAGCAGATTGTTCATCTAAAGATCCTGCAGAGTGTGAAATCTATATAGTCGAAGGGGATTCAGCGGGAGGATCTGCAAAACAAGGTAGAAATAGAAAGTTCCAAGCTATATTACCTTTAAGAGGTAAAATACTAAACGTTGAAAAACAAAGATTAGATAGAATTCTTAATTCAGACACTATAAGAGCTATGATTACTGCTTTTGGTGCTGGAATAGGAAAAGACTTCGATGAAGAAAAACTAAGATATAATAGAATAATAATCATGACCGATGCCGATGTTGATGGTGCTCATATAAGAACTCTATTATTAACATTCTTCTTTAGATATATGAGACCTCTTATAGACGGTGGACACGTATATATTGCTCAACCACCACTTTATAAAGTTAGTAAGGGTAAGAGAGAAGAATATGCTTATTCCGATGAAGAACTAGATAAAATACTAGAAGAGTTTGGTGGAAAAGATAGTTCTATTAATATCCAAAGATACAAAGGTCTTGGAGAAATGAACGCTTCTCAATTATGGGATACAACTATGGACCCAGAACATAGAATACTTTTAAAGGCTACTATTGAGGATGCAATTGCAGCTGATGAAATATTTACTATCTTAATGGGAGACAAAGTTGAGCCAAGAAGAGATTTCATACAAAAGAATGCGAAGAAAGTAAGCAATTTAGATATTTAGTACTTGTTTTTTAGTACTATTATGAGGTGAGTACATGAACTTAAACGAGGGAAAATTTATACATGTAGATATAAATAAAGAAATGAAAAAGTGCTACATCGATTACGCAATGAGCGTAATCGTTGGTCGTGCACTTCCAGATGTAAGAGATGGACTTAAGCCAGTGCATAGAAGAATTCTTTATGCAATGCAAGAACTAGGATTAGAACCAAACAAAGGTTACAGAAAATGTGCCAGAATAGTTGGGGAAGTTTTAGGTAAGTACCATCCACATGGTGATTCATCTGTATATGATGCATTAGTAAGAATGGCTCAAGATTTCTCAATGAGATACATGCTTGTAGACGGACACGGAAACTTTGGTTCTGTAGATGGAGATAGTGCAGCGGCAATGAGATATACAGAAGCAAAGATGAATAAAATCGCAGTAGAAATGCTTAGAGATATTAATAAGAATACTGTAGATTTTATGCCAAACTTTGATGGTGAAGAACAAGAACCAGTAGTATTACCTTCAAGATATCCAAACCTTTTAGTTAATGGATCATCAGGTATAGCTGTTGGTATGGCAACAAATATTCCTCCTCATAATTTAGGAGAAATAATTGATGGAACAGTAATGCTAATAGATAATCCAGAATCTACAGGATTGGAACTTATGACTTGTATCAAAGGACCTGACTTCCCAACTGGTGGAATAATAATGGGTAAAGCAGGTATAAGAGCAGCTTATGAAACTGGTAAAGGTAAAATAGTTGTAAGAGCTAAGACTGACATTGAAGAGGAAAATGGAAGACACAGAATAGTAGTTACTGAAATTCCTTATCAAGTTAACAAAGCAAAGCTAATAGAAAATATTGCTGATTTAGTTAAGGATAAAAAGATAGTTGGAATATCTGACTTAAGAGATGAATCTGATAGAGAAGGTATGAGAATAGTTATAGAATTAAAGAGAGATGCAAATCCAAGTGTAGTTCTAAACCTATTATTCAAACATACTAAAATGCAAGATACTTTTGGGGTAATAATGTTAGCATTAGTTAATAATGAACCTCAAGTATTAAATTTAAAGCAAATATTAAGCAATTATATAGAATTCCAAAAAGAAGTTGTAACAAGAAGAACTGTATTTGAACTTGAAAAAGCACAAGCGAGAGCACACATTCTTGAAGGTTTAAGAATTGCTTTAGATAATATTGATGAAGTTATAAGCATAATTAGAGGATCAAAAACTGGTGAAATAGCTAAAAATACTTTAATCGAAAGATTTGGATTATCAGAAAAGCAAGCTTTAGCAATCTTAGAAATGAGATTAAGAAGATTAACTGGTTTAGAAAGAGATAAGATAGAAGAAGAGTATGCTGAGCTAATGAAGCTTATAGATTACTTAAATTCAATCCTTGCTAGTGAAGAAAAATTATTAGGTGTAATTAAGGATGAATTATTAGAAATTAAGGCTAGATATAGTGATGAAAGAAGAACTCAAATAGAAAAAGTAGTTAACGATATTGATATCGAAGACTTAATTCAAGAAGAGGAAACAGTTATTACTTTAACTCACTCTGGATATATTAAGAGAATATCAGCTGATACTTATTCAGCTCAAAGAAGAGGGGGAAGAGGAATACAAGCAATGTCTACTAAAGAAGATGACTTTGTAGAGCATGTACTTGTTACATCAACTCACTCAGATGTATTATTCTTTACTAATAGAGGTAGAGTGTATAAGAAGAGAGCATATGAGATACCTGATGCTGGAAGAACAGCTAAGGGTATAAACATAATAAATCTTATACAAATTGAGCAAGATGAAAGAATTGAAACTGTATTAACTGTAAGAGATAATATAGTGGATGGATATCTATTCATGGCTACTAAGAAAGGTCTTGTTAAGAAGACTCCATTATCTGAATTTAAGAATTTAAGAAAAAGTGGACTTATAGCTATTAACTTAAGAGAAGGAGATGAACTTCTTAAGGTTAAGGTAACAAGAGGAGATGCAGATATAATAATTGTTTCTCAAGATGGTAATGCAATTAAGTTTAATGAAACAGATGTAAGACCAATGGGAAGAACTGCATCAGGTGTTAAGTCTATGAATTTAAGAGATGAAGATGTGGCAGTTTGTATGGATATAGCTTCTGATGAAGAAGAATTACTAGTAATAAGTGAAAATGGATATGGTAAGAGAACTCCATTAACAGAATATAAGAGACAAAATAGAGGTGGAGTTGGACTTATAACTTATAAGATAAGCGATAAAACTGGTAAAGTAGTTGGAGCAACTGTATGTAAAGAAGAAGATGAATTAATGCTTATAAATACAAGTGGTGTTGCTATAAGAATTAATGTATCAGATATATCAATAACAAGTAGAGCTACAATGGGTGTTAGATTAATGAGAACTGGTGAAGAAGAATCAATAGTTGCTATTGCTAAAATTTCTAATACTGGTGAAGAAGAAAAAGATGAGCAACTTACTATAGATAATATAGCAGGTAATGAAGTTGCTGTAGAAGTAAAAGATAATAGTTTAGATAGATTATTAGAAGAAGCTGAAAAAGAAGAATAAAATATAGATTAAAATGGAATCCTATAAAATATGGGGTTCCATTTTTATTAAAAAACAAAAATCCTATAAATGATTTAAGATAAAAAAACGTACATATATAACTAAATAGGTGAATTTCTTAGGAAATAAGGTAGATATAAGGGCAGAATTATAATAATAATGATAAAAAAGATAATACTCTTATCCTGGTGTATCAATAATAGAAAAATAGAGAAAAATAAAGAAAATAGAAGTAATATTATTATAATTTTATAAAATGAACGTAAATAAACAAAATAAAGAGTATATCAGATGGTAAGATAAATCTCGTCGCTGATGCCGAAGAAACGAAAACACAAAAACAAAGTGTTGACAGTAAATCGGATAAGTGATAAGATAAATCTCGTCGCTGAGGTAACGATGTGAAAAAAACTTTGAAAAAAGTTGTTGACATAAAGTTAAGTAAGTGATAAGATAAGAAAGTCGCTTGAAGCGATAACAAATATGGTCTTTGAAAATTGAACAGAATATAGTTAAAATAAATCCAGCAATTCTTTTGAGAGTTTTTAAATTATTAAAGACTCAAAGTAATTTGAGCAACAGATTAAACTTTTTATTGAGAGTTTGATCCTGGCTCAGGACGAACGCTGGCGGCATGCCTAACACATGCAAGTCGAGCGAGTTGATCCCTTCGGGGTG
>NZ_JAJNOS010000014.1:0-98871 GCF_021044725.1 Clostridium sp. NSJ-145 | reverse complement strand
ACCTCCTATTTGTCGTGTCAAAAAACTTGTTCATTTAGAAATAATTTCATATAAATATATGAATAAAAAATAAAAAGACCGTCTACTGAAATGATTTTAAAAATCATTTCAGAGACAGCCCCTTCATATATACAAAAATAAATTTCTATTTTTAATTTGTTAATTATCTTCATGATTCGTTAATGATATCACCAAAATATTAATTTATCAATAATTAGGTGATTTTGTTTGTACTTTTTGAGTCTATATCATCTCTAGTATCAATATCCTTTAACTCTTCTTCATCTTCAATTTGAATTATCTTCAAATCATCTATATGTTTTTTTAGTATATGCTTACCACCAATATCACCTTTTAAACTTAATAGTTCTTCTAAATATTTTCTACTAAAAATATTAGGATTCCCTAATCTATCTTTAAACCCTATAGAGCATATTCCTTTACCCCCACTATTAAATTCCTCTATAAGTTTGTTTATACTTTTAGGCTTAATAAAAGGTTGATCGCAAACCATAAACATATATCCATCAGCACTCTTATCCCTACTTATTCCTAAAGCAATAGAATTAGATATCCCTAGTTCACTTTCAAAGTTTAAAACAACATCAAAACCTAAATCAATAGATTTTTGCTTTATATCTTCATATTGAGTAACCACAATAATTTGATTTAATCCTTTTATACTTTTTAGCTTCTCTAAAGTATACATATATAGTGGTTTGTCATGAAAGTTAGTTAATAATTTGTTTCCATTAAACCTCTTACTATTACCTGAAGCCAATAAAATTAAATTAATCTTCATTCTCCATCATTCCCATTGCTATTTTTTCAGCAGTAATTGGAAGTGTTCTTATATTAACTTTAGTAGCATTATAAACAGCATGTGCTAAAGCTGGAGATGGTGTATTTATTACTATTTCTCCAATAGATTTTGCCCCAAAAGGACCAGTTGGCTCATAACTGCTTTCAAACTCTACTCTTATATTTCCTACATCAAGTCTTGATGGAATTTTATATTGCATAAAAGAATCATTTCTCATTCTTCCTTTGAAATCATAAGATATATCTTCATATAAAGCCATTCCTATACCTTGAACTATTCCTCCCTCAGCTTGAATCTTAGCTAGATTTGGATTTATCATAGTACCGCAATCAACTACTGCTACATAATCTATTATATCAAGTTTACCAGTTAATTTATCAATTTCTATCTCAACTGCTCCAACCATAAATGGTGGTGGTGATGTCTTTGAATAATGTGATTCACTAGCACTGATTGTTTTACTACCTCCAACTAAACATCTATTAGCTAAATCTACTAAAGAAATTTCCTTATCATCTTCATATGAATGAATTGACTTTCCATCAAAATCTAAGTTTCCTATTGGACACTCTAGAATTTTAGAAGCTTCTTCTAAAATTCTAACTTTTAAAGTTTCACATGTTTTAATAACTGCTCCTCCAGTTACATATGTAGTACTTGATGCATACGACCCTGTATCATATGGACTTTGGTCAGTATCAACACCATGAACTACTATATTTTCAACTTCACAGTTTAAACAATCAGCAGCTATTTGAGCTAATATTGTATCACAACCTGTCCCCATATCTGATGCACCTATCATTAATGTATAGAATCCATCATCATTAAGCTTTATTTCTACTGCAGCCGTATCTATATTTGAAATACCAGACCCTTGCATAGCCATAGCTATACCAACTGACCTTATCTTACCATTTCCCATATCCCTAGCTGGATATTTATTATCCCAGTCTATCATATTCTTTGCTTTTTCTAAACATCTATCTAATGCACAACTATTAGCAATTTCTCCATAATAAGCTGGCATTACATCGCCTTCTTTAACCATATTAAGCTCTCTTAATTTAATAGGGTCTATATTTAGTTTTGCTGCTAATTCATTTACAGCAGATTCTAAAGCAAATATACCTTGAGTGGCTCCATATCCTCTATATGCTCCAGCTCCCATAGTGTTTGTATATACTACATCATAATTAAATTTATATGCTCTTGGAGTGCTATATAAAGGCATAGATTTATGAGCACTTAAGCCTACTGTTGTTGGTCCATGTTCTCCATAAGCTCCTGCATTAGATAAAGTATTAATCTCTATTGCTTTAATTATTCCATCTTTATTAGCGCCTAAACGTACAGTTATCTCCATTTCATGTCTTGGACTTCCATTTGTCATACTTTCTTTACGACTAAATATAAGCATTGCTGGTTTTCCAGTCTTCATAGTAACTATTGCTGGATAAACCTCACTAACTGCACTTTGCTTTGCTCCAAATCCACCCCCTATTCTAGGCTTTACAACTCTAACCTTTGATTTAGGTATTTCAAGCGCATTAGCAATTATACGTCTTACATGAAATGGAACTTGAGTTGCAGATGTTATATTTAATCTTCCATAAATATCGAGTTCAGTAAAAGTTCTAAAAGTCTCCATCATAGCTTGATTATTAGCTTTTGTATGATAAGTTTCTTCTATTATGATATCACAGTTTTTAAGTTCTTCTTCTAAATTACCATGTTCAAAGCCACCAGTTGAACAAAGATTCCTCTTGTTATCTGCCCCTACATCACATAGAGCTTTAAAATCTTTCTCTGGGTGAACTAATATATTGTTATCTTTAGCACTTCTGAAATCTAAAACAGCTTCTAAAACTTCATATTTAACTTTAATAAGCTTCATAGCCTTATTTACAGCTTTCTCATTTTCTCCTGCTACTATAGCAACAGGATCTCCAACACATCTTAATCTTCTATCTAATATTAATCTATCATATGGACTAGGTTCAGGATAGGATTGTCCTGCTGTAGTAAATCTAGATTTAGGCATATCTTCATATGTTAAAATACACTCAATTCCTGGCACCTTCATAGCTACTGTAGTATCTATGCTTTCTATTAGAGCATGAGCATGAGGGCTTCTAAGTAATTTAACAACTAGACAATTCTTTGGTGCTAAGTCTTCTGTATATACTGGTTTTCCTGTTAATAGTGACATAGAGTCGCTTTTTCTTATGCTTTTATTTACATATTTCATATTTACTACTCCTTAGTTAATCCTAAATAGTTTTTTATCGCTCTTAATTGTCCCATATACCCTGTACAACGGCATAGGTTTCCTGCTAAATACAATTTTATTTCTTCATCACTTGGATTTATTAATTCTTTCTTCATAGCTAAAACATTCATTACAAATCCTGGGCTACAAAAACCACATTGCTCTGCCCCTTGATCAGCCATAAATTGTGCAAATTCTTTTGCCTCTTCTTCTAATCCTTCAATTGTAGTAACTTTTAAACCATTTGCCCTCATAGCAAGAGTTGAACATGAAAGTACAGGTTTTCCCTCTAAATGAACTGTACACAGTCCACAGTTTGCTGTATCGCATCCTCTTTTTACACTTAAAAATCCTTTATTTCTAACAAAATCTATTAATAATGTATCTGGTTCAATATCATCCTCAAAAACTTTATTATTTATCCAAACCTTAATTTTCATATGAACCTCCAACTATTCCTTCTATTCCTCTTTTTATAAACGCTTTAGCAAGAAGTAATCTATATTCCTTACTTCCTCTCATATTACTTTCAAATTTAACTTCATCAATTACCTTGCTTATTACTTTTTCTATTTCTTCTTTAGTAGGTATTTCACTTAATAATTCACTAACCCCTGACACTTCCATAGCTCTCTGAGGTCTAGCCCCTAAAACTATTTTCCATTTACCTTCTAACTTAGATACTGCACAAGCTAATGTAGGTATATCTGTTGAACTATTTCTATGAGTCATGTATCTAACTTGTCTGTTATCTTTTCTAATTAATATTCTTACTAAAATATCATTATCATAAGGCATGTCCTTATATTCTGATAAAGGAATTATTCCACCTTTATATAATTCTACGTATGTATCTAAAGCTAATAATACTGTTAATATGTCTGAGAAACCAAATCTTGAATAAATACTTCCACCAATGGTTGCACAATTTCTAAATTGAACTCCTACTATGTATTTCAAACTTTCTTTTATAGATTCATCAAAATATCTATTAAGCTTATTGCTTACTTCCATATCTCTTAATGTGCACATACAACCAATTTTTATAAATTCATCATCTTCCTCTATTTTATTTAATCCTAATGCTGATAAATCTATAGCATTTTGAATATTTCTTTCACCCATTTTAAGCCAAGCTGTACCACCTAAGACTACATTATTCTTTTTCTGATTTAACTCATAAGCTTCCTCTAAACTTTGAACTACTATATAGTTTTTAATAGTAAACAAATCACAATTCCTCCTAAACTTGTATCTAAATTCACACTAGAATATTAATTTATAGAAATATTTTCTATAATGCTCTTTACATAATAAATTTGCATATCTCCTAGAAATATGCAAATTCTCATATCATAAAATTAATATCGCTCTTATTTTAAAAACAACATTTCTTCTAATTATTAATCATAACTTCATCTTCTTTTTTATCTTTAGGTAAGATTAAATTTAAAATAGTAGCAATAACAAATGTCATTATGATTCCATTTTGAGCAAAAATGTTTCCAACCCAAGTTGGCAAACCAGCTAAAGCTTCTGGAACATTTCCAAGTCCAACACCAATTCCAATAGCAAGTGCTACGATTAAACCATTTCTACCATTTAAATTTTCTCTAAATAATGATTGAAGACCACTTACAAAAATCATAGCAAACATTATAACAGCTGCTCCTCCAAGAACTGATTGAGGCATTACTGATAAAACTGCACTTAATTTTGGAAAAAACCCTGCTAAAATTAAGAATAATGCACCTATCATAATTACAAATCTATTGACTACTTTAGTAACAGCAACTAGTCCAACATTTTGACTAAAAGAAGTGTTTGGTGCTACACCAAATAATGCCGCTATAAAACTTGCAACACCATCAGCTATTACTCCACCTGATAATTCTTTATCTGTTGCTTCTCTTCCAAGTCCTCCAACAGCTATTGCAGAAATATCTCCTATTGTTTCAACTGCTGTTGCTATATACATAATTACCATTGATATAATTGCATCTAATCTAAATTCAAATCCCATAACAAAAGGTCTTGGCAAGCTAAACCATGCTGCTTCTTTAACTTGTGTAAAATCAATCATTCCCATAAATATAGCTACTATATATCCAATAATTATTCCTATTAAGATTGCAGAAGTTTTAATAAATCCTTTAGTATAATTTTGAACAATAATAATTACTAACATTACTATTGTTCCTACTAATAAGTGCTTAGGAGCTCCAAAGTCTGCTGCTCCAGCTCCACCAGCAAAATATTTAATTCCAACTGGAAGTAATGAAAGTCCAATAGAGATTACAACTAAACTAGTTACTATTGGTGGAAATAATTTTCTCAATGGCTTAATAAAGAATCCTAAAACAATCTCTAAAAGTGCTCCAACTAAAGATGCACCCATTATTGCTGCATATCCATAAGTTGCACCAATAACCTTTTCCGTTCCTATAAATCCAGAACTTGTTCCCATTACAACTGGTAATCCTGAACCTACTTTAAAGATTGGATATAATTGAATTAATGTTGCAACACCAGCTATAAACATAGAATTTTGAATTAACATACTTTTTGTATTTGCGTCTATATTTAATAACCCACAAACAATTATTAAAGGTGATACATTTCCTAAAAACATAGCTAGAACGTGTTGTATACCTAGTGGTACTGCTTTTTTTAACGACACCCTTCCATCTAATTCATAAACACTTCCATTTTTCATATAAATATCCCCCATTACTGAACATTAAGTTTATTTAAAACATTATTGTTCGTATTTTAAAGATATAGTATCATATTTTTCTTTATCTGTATATACTTTTTACCATACATTTAGTTAAATTGTCATATTAATGAAATATTTCAATTTTTATTTCTATACATTTTTACTTTTTCTGCGAAACACGAACATTAAACCTATAGCCCTCTATATAATGTGAAACATTTAAAAATTTTTATAAAAAAGCTATTTAATTACTCTAAAATAGATTAATTAAATAGCTCTAATACACTTATATATATTCAAAAACAACTTTTACTTTTCCACCACAAACCATCCCTAAAGTTGATGCATCTGAGTTTGATAGATTATACATTTCAACATCAGAACTTCTACTATCAATTAGTTCTAAACTTTTTAAATATACAGCATTTTCAACGCTGCCTCCTCCAACAGTCCCTTTAAAACTCTTATCTTCTTTAATAAGCATTTTAGTTCCTATCCCTCTTGGAGATGATCCTACTTTCTCTACTATTGTAGCCAATACCTTCGCTTGATTGTCTTCAATAATTTCTTTTAAAATTTCTTCAGAAATTTCTGTTTTCTGATTTATATTCTTCTCTTTAATAATTTCAGCTGCTATACTTACAGCTATTTCTGCTGGAGTTTGTCCACCTATTTTTAATCCAATCGGAGTATGAACCTTATCAATTAACTCTCTACTATAACCAGCTTCTAACAATGATTCAACAACAGTTGCTACTTTTGCTTTACTTCCTATCATCCCAACATAAGCATAGTCTTTATCAATAGCAAATTCTAAACATCTTCTATCATCCTTATGTCCTCTAGTCACAATAACAAAATAAGTATTTTTATTAAAAATATTTTCTTTTAGAACTTCTTCAAAATTTCCGCAAATAACTTCATCTGCAAGATTAAATCTATCACTATTAGCAAATTCTTTCCTGTCATCTATAACTGTTACCTTAAAATCTAAAAGTTTTCCTATATTACATAATGGTAAAGCTATATGCCCACCACCACAAATAACTAAGTTAGGTTTACTAGCCAAATATTCTATAAAAACTTCCTTCTTATCATAAGTAACACTACATGTATCTTTGTTAAGCTTAATATTCTTTAAAATATCTCCCCATACCTCTTCATAACGTTCATCTTCTATCACAATATTATCATCTGTTTTAAACAACTTTTTCCCAGCAATATTTTCCCCTTCATATTCCCCAGAAACAATTGTTATTAAATAAACATCTTTGCTCCTATTTAATACATTGTATAATTTCGTATAAAAGTCTTTTTTCATTCCTTCTCCCCCATTAACCCTTATTTATTTTTTAAAAACAATATTCCCTCTAAAACTCCACCACCAATAGATCGTGCTTTATCCGATATAGTAAAACAATGTTCTTTCTTACATCTTGGGTCTATATCTCCACTTTTCATACCTTCAAAAACCTCTATACCACCTTGTAGCATCCCTCTAACTATTCCACTTATGCTAGCATAAACTGGTGTTTTATCAATATAAGCAACAACTTGTCCCTCTTCAACATAATCTCCAATTTCAGAAACCGGATTAATTATTCCATCACTTGTTGCTCTAATAATTCTTCCCACAGTGTGTCCACCTATATTTCCTGGAACACCTGTATTCGGAATAGCCTTACCTTTTGTAATAACTCTTCCCAAATAATGCCCTCTTTTTGTTTCTATAACCAAATCGCAATCTACCCCAGCTTCAAATCCTGGTCCTAATGCAATTACTATAGGTGCATCATCTATAGATGTACCTGTATTTTTCTTAGCTACAATAGCATCAACGACAATATCTGGTTTAAGCACTTCAATAATATTTGCATCTTTATCAACTATTACCGAAATAATCCCATTATCTATGTTTTCCCTTATCATTTGAATATCTTTAACTAGAGTAGCTTTTACCCCTTCTACCTCTACTTTACAATCATAAACAGCTTGAGAAAAAGCCACTGTTCTTCTAACCGTAGTTGGCTCTTCTATCTCAGTCATAACTACATCAAATCCACATCTTTTTAATCTATGAGCTACACCAGTAGCTAAATCTCCAGCACCTTTTATTAATACAAGCATTTATAATTCTCCATCTCTATTCTAAGCAATATCTATACGATGTAATGATAACCTTTATACTTTTATTTTCAATTTTTTCCGCTATTCTAATAGCCTCTTTTAATAGCTTATTATTATCTACCTTATTGATTATTACTCTATATTCCATTTTCTCTTCATTTAAGGCTTTCATTGAACCATCTTTACTAGATAGTATATATGCAAAATCATTAATGTCAACTATATCCTCTTCCGATTTACTTAGAATCCTAGCCACTATATTAGGCCTATGACATGTCTCTTTTATTCTCTTACCTAATGCATCTATACCACAAACAGCAACAACCATATTGGTTATATCTAAAATTACAGGTTCATGACTATCTGGTGCTTTTAGTGGTAACATCTTAGCTCCATCAGCTTCAATAAGCAAAAAATCACATATTTCTCTAAGCTCATTAACTTTCTCTATAGGAATCGATATTATTTTATCTTCTTTTGACTTTAACCCTACCGTTATAAAGTTATTTTCATCTAACTTTTTTTTAATTTCATCTATATTATTATTTAAAATAACCTTATCTTTCGGCATTTGCATATGTGTAGTTGTTGTTACTATTACTCTTTTTCCTTTGCTTGATAATTCTTCTGCTAATTCATAAATAGATGTTGTTTTACCTCCACCACCAATAAATGAAATAACATACTTTTTATCTAAATCTACTTCTAAACCTTCGTATAAATATTCTTTATTTATATTTTTATCCTCTTCAAATTTCACTACTTTCATCAACTCTCACCACACTTTTATAACTAATATTAATACTACAATATTTAAGATATGTTTACTTTATACTATATATTAAATATAAAATCACTTCATTCTTATTTCAAGATATATTTTGCATCTATTGTATTATTTTAAAATTCAATTTATCAATAGAATATTTCTCCTTTCTAATGTACATAATTATAATTATCAAAACATATAGGAGAATATTTATGCGAATTCCAAATCATATAGGTATAATTCCTGACGGAAATAGACGTTGGGCAGAATCTAAAGGTTTTTCAAAAGAAAAAGGATATTCACTAGGAGGCATAACCCCTGGTCTATTATTATTTAAACTTTGTCAAAAAGCTGGAGTAAAAGAAATTACATACTACGGTTTTACAACTGACAATACAAAACGTCCATCTATTCAAAAGGCTGCTTTTATTAAAGCATGTGTAGATGCTGTTAAAATATTATCCAATGAAGATGCAGAATTATTAGTTGTCGGGAATACTGAATCTAAATCATTTCCAAAAGAACTTCTTCCTTATACAACAAGAAGAGTATTTGGTAAAGGTGGAATAAAAGTAAACTTTTTAGTCAACTATGGTTGGGAGTGGGATTTATATAGTTTAAAGTCCACTTCTAATAAAAGCAAAAGTATAATGCCAACAATTCACTCAAGCGAAATTTCTAGAATAGATTTAATTATTCGTTGGGGTGGTAGAAGAAGATTAAGTGGTTTCTTGCCAGTTCAATCTGTTTATTCAGACTTTTATGTAGTAAATGAATTTTGGCCTGATTTTAAACCTGAACATTTTTACAATGCTCTAGATTGGTATAATGATCAAGATATTACTTTAGGTGGATAATACATGTAAGGAGTTAGATCTATGAAAAAAGTATTTATTATTGGTGCTGGAATAGGTGGATTATCTGTTGCAGCAAGATTATTACAATATGGATTTGAAGTTGAAATTTTCGAAAAAAATAATACTATTGGAGGAAAAACTAACTTTATTGAATTTAAGGATTTTAAATTTGACTTAACTGCTTCAATAATGATGTTTCCTGAAAACTACATAGATCTTTTTAAATTTTGCAACGTAGACTACAAAAACTATTTTTCAATGATACCTTTGTATAATTTATATTCAGTTTTTTACTATGACAATAGTAAATATAACTTTAGTACTAATCTACCTAATTTAAATAAAACTATTTTAAATATAACAAATAATAATATTAAAGATACTTACGGTTATTCTAACTTTTTATCAAGTAACTATAAAAAATATTTATTAGCTGAAGATTCAATTTTAAATAGAAGTTTCTTAAAAACGTCTAATTTATTAACTTCTTTAACTTTGCCTAAAGCTTTAAATTTCAAAGCATTTACTTCTAGTTATGATGATGCTAAAAAATATATAAAGAATGAAAAACTACTAGATTATCTGATGTTCCAAAGTATGTATGTAGGTATTTCTCCTTATACTTCACCTTCAATATATAATATAATACCTACGATAACTCAATATTACGGTTTATATCATATTAAAGGAGGAATGTACTCCTATATTAAAGCTTTAGAACAACTTATAATCGATAAAGGTGGTATTATACATACATCTTCTCCAGTCCATAAAATATTATTTAAACATAATAAAGCCAATGGTATTGTAGTTAATGGACAAAATCGTTATAGCGATATAGTAGTTTGTAGTAGCGATTATTCTTATACTATTAAAAGTCTTATAAAAGATAAAGACATAAGGACTTTTATTAAACCAATAGACGATTTAGAATACTCTTGTTCAACCTTTATATTATATTTAGGCTTAAATAAAAAGTACCCAAATCTAAACATACACAATATATACATAAATAATAACTTCAAAAAAAATATAGAAGATACTTTTAATGGTTACCTTCCTAAAGATTTATCTATGTATATTTATTGCCCTAGCTCCGTAGATGATAGTATATGTCCGAAAAATTGCGAAGCTATTAACATTATAATCAGAGTCCCTAACACTTTAAGTAATAAAGTAACTTGGACATCTGAAACAATTTATTACTTAACTAAAAAGATTTTAAAAACTCTAAGTTCTATTAGTGGTCTTGAGGATATTACAGAACATATAGTATATATAAATCATTTAACTCCACTAGACTTTAAAAATAAATTTAACACTTACGGCGGTTGTGCTTTTGGTCTAAGTCATACATTAAAACAAAGTATAATTTTTAGACCTCAATGTCAAATTCCTAAGATTAAAAATTTATTTTTTACTGGTGCATCTATTCACCCTGGGAATGGAGTTGCTATGGTGTTAAAATCATCTAAAATATGTGCTACTAAAATAAATAAAATGTATATGCACTAAAGCTTTCCTAATTGCGCAAATACATTTCTACTCTTTAATGTTTTTATATGCAAATAAATTATATTTTTAAACTCAAATATCTTATTTTTCTTAAAAAATTAGACTTTAGAGAAAATTAATTTCTCTAAAGTCTAATGGTATTTATAAATTTATAAATTATATACTTTGTAAATATTCATCTATAGCTGTAGCTGCCTTTTTACCAGCACCCATAGCTAAAATTACTGTTGCTGCACCTGTTACTGCATCTCCCCCAGCATAAACACCCTCTTTTGATGTTAAACCAGTCTCTTCATCAGCAATTATACACTTCCACTTATTTATATCTAACCCTTTTGTAGTAGAAGCTATTAATGGATTTGGTGATGTTCCAAGTGACATAATTACTGTATCTACATCTAGAATAAACTCTGACCCCTCCACTACTACAGGTCTTCTTCTTCCAGAAGCATCAGGTTCACCAAGTTCCATTTTTACACACTTCATTCCTTTAACCCATCCATTTTCATCTGCAATAATTTCAGTTGGATTAGTTAATACATCAAAAATTACGCCTTCTTCCTTAGCATGATGAACTTCTTCTAATCTTGCTGGAAGTTCAGCTTCACTTCTTCTATACACTATATGGGTCTCTGCTCCTAATCTTAATGCTGTTCTTGCAGCATCCATAGCAACATTTCCGCCACCTACTACGGCAACTTTTTTACCTACTTTAACAGGTGTTTGATAATCATCTTTATAAGCCTTCATTAAATTTATCCTTGTTAAGAATTCATTTGCTGCGAAAACACCATTAGAATTTTCACCTGGTATTCCCATAAACTTAGGAAGTCCTGCACCAGATCCTATAAATACAGCATCGAATTTTTCTTCTTCCATAAGTTCATCAATAGTAACAGTTCTACCTATAACTACATCTGTTTCTATCTTAACTCCAAGCTTTTTAATATTGTCTATTTCAGCTTTAACTACTTCATCTTTTGGAAGTCTAAACTCAGGAATTCCATAAACTAAAACTCCTCCTGGTTCATGTAATGCTTCAAATACTGTTACATCATATCCTTTTTTAGCTAAATCTCCAGCACAAGTTAATCCTGCAGGTCCACTTCCAATTACAGCTACTTTCTTCCCTTTAGAAGGCTCTTTAAATGTTAAATCTACATTATTATTTCTAGACCAATCCGCAGTAAACTTTTCTAATTTACCTATAGCCACTGGTTCTCCTTTTATTCCTAAAACACATTTACCTTCACATTGAGTTTCCTGAGGACATACTCTTCCACATACTGCAGGTAAAGCACTATATTTTGCTATATCTTTAGCCGCAGCTTCAAAGTCCCCTTTTTTAACCTCTGCTATAAATCCTGGAATATCAATAGATACAGGACATCCTTCAACGCATTTAGGATTCTTACATCCTAAGCATCTATTAGCTTCTTTAATAGCTCTCTCTTCATCATATCCTAAACATACTTCATCGAAGTTTTTAGCTCTTACTTCTGGTGCTTGTTCTGTAACAGGAGTTCTTTTCATTCTATCTTTCATATTCATTGCTTATCACCTCCGCAACCACAACCAGCACGATGATGTGTGTCTCCTTCTTCCATCTTTAATATAGCTCTTCCTTCTTCAGTTTTATACATAGATTGTCTTCTCATTGATTCATCAAAATTAACTAAGTGTCCATCAAATTCAGGTCCATCAACACAAGCAAATTTCACTTCATTTCCAACAGTTACTCTACAAGCTCCACACATACCTGTTCCATCTACCATAATCGGATTTAAACTAACTGTTGTTGGAATATGCAATTCCTTAGTTAAAATAGACATAAACTTCATCATTATCATAGGCCCAATAACTACAGCATGATCATATTTCTTACCTTTATGATTAACTAAATCTAAAAGACAGTCAGTAACTCTTCCATTAAATCCATATGACCCATCATCTGTTGATATATATAGGTTACCTGCAACTTTTCTCATTTCATCTTCTAGTATTAAAAGTTCTTTATTTCTTGAACCTATTATCACATCAACATTAATACCATTTTCATGGAACCATTTAACCTGTGGATAAACTGGAGCTGCTCCAACTCCACCAGCTACAAAGATAAACTTTTTATTTCTTAATTCATTAATATCTTCATGAACAAATTCACTTGGCATCCCTAATGGGCCAACAAAATCTTGAACGCATTCACCAACTTCAAATTCTGCTAATTCTTTAGTTCCAGCTCCAACTGTTTGATAAACTATTGTAACTGTTCCTCTTTCTACATTATAATCTGCAATTGTTAAAGGAATTCTTTCTCCCTTTTCATCTGTCTTGACAATTACAAATTGTCCTGGTTTTGCTGATTTAGCAACTCTCCTTGCTTCTATCTCCATTAAATAAATATTATCTGTAAGAAGCCTTTTATCCACAATTTTAAACATTTTATCGTCTCCTTAACTTCTAGAACTCAACTTTATTCCCATAATAAGTACATTCAAATAATCTTGCCATTGTCTCAGCATCTATTTCTCTTGGATTTGATCCTGTACAAGCATCAGCTACAGCATTTTCAGAAATGAAAGCTAAATTAGCTTTGAAGTCTTCTTCTTTAACTCCATATTCCTTCATTGAATGTGGTATATTTAAATCATTATTAAACTTATTAATTCTTTCTATTAATGCATCTGTTAATTCAGCATTATTAGAACCTTCTAATCCAATTCTTCTTGCAATATCAGCATATCTATCTTCACAAACTGTTCTATTATATTGAATTACATATGGTAAGAAAATAGCATTAGCACAACCATGAGGGATATGGAATACTGCTCCTGTTTTATGTGCCATGGAGTGAACTATTCCTAATAAAGCATTTGAAAATGCCATACCTGCTAAACATTGAGCTTCATGCATTAAGTTTCTTGCCTCTTCATCTCCGTTATATGAATTTACTAAATGCTCGTCCACCATTTCAATAGCTTTTAATGCTAATGGATCTGAGAAGTTTGATCTTAATGATGCAGTATATGCTTCAATAGCATGAGTTAATGCATCCATTCCTGTGTGCGCTACAAGTTTAGCTGGCATTGTTTGTGCTAAATCTGGATCAACTATAGCTATATCAGGAGTTATGTTAAAATCAGCTAGAGGATATTTAATCTTAGCCTTATAATCTGTAATAACTGAGAATGCTGTAACTTCCGTTGCAGTTCCAGAAGTCGATGGTATCGCTATGAATTTAGCTTTTTTTCTTAATTCTGGTAATCCAAATGGAACTACAGCTTGTTCAAATGTAAACTCTGGGTATTCATAGAATATCCACATAGCTTTAGCAGCATCTATTGGAGAACCTCCACCCATTGCAACTATCCAATCTGGTTCGAAGTCTCTCATTGCTTCTGCACCCTTCATTACAGTTTCAACTGATGGGTCTGGTTCAACACCTTCAAATATTCTTACTTCCATTCCGGCTTCTTTTAAATAATTTTCTACTCTATCTAGGAAACCGAATCTCTTCATTGATCCGCCACCTACAACTACCATTGCTTTTTTACCCTTTATTGTTTTTAATGTTTCTAAAGATCCTTTTCCATGATATAAATCCCTTGGTAATGTAAATCTTGCCATATTTATCCCTCCATAAATTAAATAATTTATTTCTCTATTATTTATATAGCAATTACTGTGCCAAAATTACAAAAACCTTATTACCGTTATTTTTTTAACCATATTTTTATTTTTCAAACAAATTTACTGCTCAAAAATTTCACATTCCCCTATTTTTACTGTTTGCTTTTTGAACACTGTTCACTTTTATTACACTTTTAATTGATATTTTTTTATTTTATTGTATAAAGTATTTCTACTTACACCTAATGCATTGGCCGATTTATATATATTGCTTTTGTATTTTCTTAGAACTTTAATAATATGATTTTTTTCAATAAATTCTAAAGTAATTTCATCGCTGTTTATTTCTTCAACTTCTTTTATTTCACTCTTATATTTATTATCACAATTCACATCTAGTGAAAACGACATATCCCCATCTAAATTAACTATATTTTCAATAACATTTTCCAACTCTCTTATATTTCCTGGCCAACTATACTTAATTAAATCATTATATAATTTCTCACTTACCTCGGGCACAGATTTATTAAGCTTAAATGACTTCATTCTTAAAAAGTAATTTATTAACTCTTTAATATCTCCATTTCTCTCTCTAAGAGC
Organism: Clostridium sp. NSJ-145; assembly: GCF_021044725.1. Taxonomy (NCBI): domain Bacteria; kingdom Bacillati; phylum Bacillota; class Clostridia; order Eubacteriales; family Clostridiaceae; genus Clostridium; species Clostridium sp. NSJ-145. The sequence continues at coordinate 83,556 of NZ_JAJNOS010000014.1, read as the reverse complement.
AGGTAAATTTATAGGAATTACACAAAGTCTATAATATAAATCCTCTCTAAACTTTCCTAGTTCAATTTCCTTTTTGAGATTCTTATTAGTCGCTGCTATTATTCTTACATCAACATTTATCTCTTCAGTTCCACCTAACCTTGTGATTTTCCCTTCTTGTATTACCCTAAGTAAATTAACTTGATGTTCTAAAGGCATTTCTCCAATTTCATCTAAAAATAAAGTTCCTCCATTAGCCATTTCAAATTTACCTATCTTACCACCTTTTTTACCACCAGTAAAAGTTCCATCCTCATAGCCAAAAAGTTCACTTTCAACTAAATTAGAAGGAATAGCACCACAATTAATAGCTATAAACTTATTATTTTTTCTCATACTATAATTATGAATAGATTGAGCTAAAACTTCCTTCCCTGTCCCACTTTCACCTTCAATCAAAATTGTAGAAGGACTATTAGCAACTATTTTACAGTTAGTAATTACATTTTTCATAATAGAACTAGATCCTATAATATCTTCAAAGTCATAACGTGCAATCCCTTTAGCCGTTGATTCTTCCTCATCTTTTAACGTAATAACTAACCCAATTAACTTTTTACCATCTCTAACACCTTTAACGTTTAATAATGTTTTAAAGTTACTATTTTCACTAGTTTTTACTTCCCTCGTAATTGATTTTTCACCATTTTCTAATATTTCGTATATTTTGAACCAATCTGGTAATATGAAATCAATATCTCTATTAATAATATCTATTTTATTACTCTCTAATATCTTAGCTCCATGCTCATTAATATTTTTTATTTTTCCTGTAGAATCAACTATAATTACACCTTTATCAACATTTTTAATTATGCTATCCATATAATTATATGCTTCTTGAAGTATTTCTTGAGATTTAGCATTATGTATCTCATTTTCTATAGCCTTAACCCCAAAAATAACTAATCCCAAAGTATGAGAATGTTTTTTATCCCATTTTCCCGTTAAATTTAACGTTCCTATTATATCACCTTTAATATTGTGTATAGGAGCTGCAGAACAAGTTAAACCCTTGAACATATCTACATAATGCTCATCGGCAGTAACTTGAACTGGTCTATTTTCAGCAAGTGCTACTCCCATGGCATTAGTTCCTATATTTTTTTCATCCATAAATACTCCAATATCAAGATTAAGTTTTGCAAATTCACGGATTGCTCTTTCAGCGCCTTTAATATCTAATATACATCCATCTTTATCAGTCAATATTAATATGAAATCATTATCCTCTATAGTTTCACATACCATATTTATGTAAGGTAGCGATACTCTTATTAGCTCTTTATTTTTTTCTAATAAATCATAAATTTCATTCTTTTTAAGTTTCTTTTTAGAATTATTAGTTTTAGTTTGTACCCCAAATTCCTTTGATCTTTCATGAGATTTTTCTATTAAACTTTCTTTATTCACTAACTTCATCCCCTACCAAATAAATTTTTCTGCAAAACAGCTGCAACTCAAATCCCATAATTATTTATATTATACATTTTTTTCAAATTTATCTCCAGCAATTTATTATCTTTTTCTATAAATATTTGTATATCTCCCCCTTTGATGCTAATACTAAATCTATTAGGAGGTGTTATTATGAGTGATAAAATAATCTGTTTATGTAAAGGTATCTCTGAAGATACTATAATAGATGCCATAAAAAATGGTGCCGATACAATTGAGAAAGTTAAAGAAGCCACTGGTGCTACAACTGGACATTGTCATGGTTCAAGATGCAAAGGCCCAATAGAAGAGCTTATAGCTAAATATAAATAACAAAAAGCTCTAAAGCTTATACATATGCTTTAGAGCCTTACTTATAAATATTAATCTATAAATGTTACTACTTCGTCTAATGGTTTTCGTGGCGGAGCCTTTGGAGTTTCTTCTTCAGGAATTCCTAAAGATATCATTGCCATTAGCTCATATCCTTCTTTATTAAAATTAATTAACTCTTCAATCTCTCTTTTAGAATGAGCTGGTCCTGTCATATAACAAGCACCATACCCCATTGCAGTAGCTGCAAGTAGAAAATTCTCTACTGCTGCACCTATTCCTTGTACTTCAGAATGTGTTGATTTTAAAATTTCAATTACTTCTTCGTTAGCATTATTAGCTTTTAAAATATCCTCTTCTATCATCTTATATTCTTTTGAGTATACTATTACAACAACTGGTGCATCCTTAAAACAAATATAATAAGGAAGAGTATTCATCATAAGCTTCCTTTGCTTTTCTTCTTTAGCTATTTCGGCTAAATATATATGTTTATTAGTTACTATCTCTGCCATCTTATTTATAATATCTCTATTTTGCAAAACAACAAAATGCCATGTTTGCTGATTCTTCGGAGATGGTGCTTGTGTAGCTGCATCTAGAAGCTTTAAAATATCCTCTTTAGGAATTTCTCCTTCTTTGAACTTTCTTATACTTTTTCTTTTATAAATAAACTCTAAATTATCCATTAGTTTTCCTTTCATTATTCTTAAAGTATTTTTAATTATATTATTTAAACTATAAGCTTAAAAGTAATTTATTATATCTTTTCCATTATATCATAAAAGTAATTATTATTAATTATTAGCTCTCTATACTCCTATTTAATAAAAAACATTGAATATATATATAGCTTTATTTAAATACTATTCTTGAATACATATTTTTTATTTGGAGGAAATTACATATGAAAAAATTAATAATATTAGGTTTAATTACTCTTTCATTATTTGTTAGCTGTGGTAACAATACTACTCCTAATGATAATAAAGATAATAAAGCAACCGATACTACTGATTATGGTAAAGAAGCACCATCTACTAACAGTAATGAAACAGATTCAAATACAAATACAAACCAAACACATTAATTAAACAAAATAAGGAAGCTAATTAATATAGCTTCCTTGTTTATACTTAATAAGTATTATTTTATAGTTAATTGGGCTATTTTTTCAATATCTATATCCATAATACTATATTTACTAGATAATTCACCTTTAATTTCTGGTGAAAGATTTGAATGCAAATAAAGAGAATCTAAACCAACCTCATTTGCTCCACCAATATCACATATATAATCATTTCCTATCATTATACTCTCATTAATATTTAAATTATGTTTATCTAATAATAACCTATAAAATTTACTATCTGGCTTACAAACTTTATAATCAGCTGAAAAAAATATATCATCAAAATATTTTTCTATTCCTAGCATTTTCATTTCATAAAATGTAAATACTCTTTGTGCATTTGATAGTAAATATATTTTCTTACCTTTAGCCTTCAATAATTCTAAAAGCTCTATTACACCATCGTATAATCTAATATATTTTATCGATAACACTCTAAAGAATTGAGCTGTATCCTTTATTGTATCATTTGAAGGCGTTATTCCCTTATCTTCATACAATGAAAAAAATACTTTTTCTAAAGAAAAATCTGGATATTTTGTATCATTAATTAACTCTAGTTCTTTTTTAACCTTCTCGGAATACAAATCTTTAAGTTCTTTAGCTTTATATTTTGCTCCTTTTAATGAGTAAAATAGCGAAAGCTTGTCCCATAATTCGCTTTTATCTTCATCAGTATTTATATCAACTAATGTGCCATATAAATCAAAAATATAATTTTTATACATATAAATTCCCCTTTTATATAAGTAAATATTTTTTAGGTTTATTGTTTTTAAATTCATTAATTATATATATCAGAAAATTCAACTTTTATTTTTTCTATATTAGCATCTACAGCAGATTGAGGTAGAATATTTTCACTTTCTTCTACTCTCGCTATTGGAAGTTTTACTGTAAATGTACTCCCCTTATTTATTTCACTATCAATATTAATACTGCCCCCTTGAAGTTCAACTAATGATTTAACTAAAGAAAGACCTATTCCACTTCCTTCTTTTTTTCTATAAGTTGACTTATCAACTTGAGCAAACCTTTCAAATATCTTTTCTTTCATTTCTTTAGGTATCCCAATACCTGTATCTTTAACTGAAATCAATACTTCTTTCATTGTTGATTTTATATCAACAAAAATATCTCCACCTCTTTCAGTAAACTTTATAGCATTTGATAGTAAATTCAATATTATTCTCTCTATACTATCTGGATCACAAGCTATAACTAACTCCTCTACATCAGTATCAAAGGTTAATGACATCCCTTGTGATTCTATATAACATGCAGCTGATAAAGTTATATCTTCAACTATTTTAACTATATCAACATTTATTTCTTTAATTTTAAAACTTGCAGAATCTATTTTGGTTATATCAATTAAATTAGAAATTAATCTATGTAATCTATTAGTGTTTTGCTTACTCATTTGCATATATTTTATAAAGTTTTCATTTCTATAGTTATCATTCTTAGTTGTAACTTCTATCATTTGCTGAGCAGTATAAATAATATTTAAAGGCGTTTTCAATTCATGAGAAACATTTGCAAAGAATTCAGTCCTAATCTTTTCAGCTTCTTCTATCTTCTTATTCGCTTTTTTTACTTTGATATCTTTTATAAATTCACTTAAAAAATGTTTATACATTAAATTAGAAATTAAAATACTAAAGATTACTGTAAACACAATATTAACTATATTATCCATCATGCTCGTTGTATCTTTCGCAAATAATATTATATATGTCAACATCGTTAATGCCGGTATCACAGTTTTGATTATGCTAACAATCAACGGAATATAAATCAACGTTGCATAGCAAAACATAATTATTATATATGATGAAATTTGATTTGTACTTTGAAATAAATCCAAAGACATAAATATTCCCCACCAAATTACACAATCAGCAAATACTGCATATATAGCTTTATTAGTTTTATATGATAGCTTTTTTGATATAATTTTATAATATATTACCCATATTATCGAAACTATTATCATGCTTACATGCGCTAAGTAAAGGTAATAATAAGATAAATTATCTTTTGATATTGCTTTGTAATAGAATATATCTACTAGAATAAGAATAATATTTAAAAAAATTAATAATAAAAACGGAAGATTCATCTTATTCATATTAGTTTCTATTCTTAATCTTTCAAATTGATGATATTCATTAATATTCTCAAAATATGTTTCTGCCGAAATAAAACATTTTTTTCTTTTGGTAGTCACAAAATTTCCCCCTAATCAACATCTTATTACATATTATACCAAGTTTCTATTTTTGGGTCAATTTATATCATAAGTATAAATATTACAAATTTTCTTTCTTAATACAGTCTTCAGGGTTAATCTTTATCCTTTCCCATTCTCCTACTTCATTCTTTCTAAATTGTGCAATTTCTATATCATAATTATTAGTTAATATATAAAACTCAATTCTATATTCATTACCATCATTTCCTTTAAAATATATATTTTTCACATATCCATCGATAGTTATTTTATCTATTTCTTTAAGGAGATTACACCAATCTCCATATCTTATTAATACCGATAACTTCCCATCATAGTCCCATCGATGATAAGGTGCACACAAATACTCTTCAGGTATAATAGTCATATTAGAAATCTTATAAATACCATCTATTCTTTCTAAATCTATATATCCATAATAATAGATAAAAGCTCCTGCACCAAACTCAGTACCTTGAATAGTCTCAATCTCATAAAAATATTTTAAATCTTCTATATTCTCATCTATTGGAATCTCTTTCAATTTGATTAGATTTATATGAAGAGTATTTTTGAATGAATCTTCATATTTATTATAGCTAATATTGCTTTTATATTCTTTAGCTAGAAAATTATAGGCTATTGGATATGGCTCTTTTGCTCTACCTAGAGTTCCACAGCCTGTATATTTATCCTTTACTGGATTTGCTGCCTCTCTCAATACTGAAAAGTAATTTATTACTGTATACTCTGGTGAAATAAGATAATTTATAGGTATCTCTATACTATCTGCTTCCATTCCACTATATAGATTAATAAGATTATTAGTCTCATCATTACCATTTAATATATCTAAGTTTGATGGCCTAAAAAACTTTTCACTATCTTCAATCAATTCATTACTTACACTATTATCTTCATAATCTAAATAAAGTAAATTAGCTCCTAAAGCTATTTCTTCTTTATTCTTATTTATATTTATTGTTAATATAATTATAAAACTTAATATTATTAAATAAAAAATAATTATTCTCTTATTTACATATAGCTTCATTACATTTTCCTTTTTAAATATTAATCAAACATTTCTTATATTAAGTCTATTATTTTATGCATTATAATATAACAAATAATTTGTTATAACATCATATTTAATTCATTATTAAATAAAAAAAAGAGAAAACATCATCTTGATGCCTTCTCTCTTAAATTTAAAAGTTTTACCAACAGATAGTTATCTTATTTTTTGTGTTTCTGCAAGGTAACTTAAATTCAAAAAACTTTAATTTTTTCCCCTTTGGTGAAAATCTATCACATACTATATGTAAAATATATCCCATGGAAAAACCTAAAGTTAAATAAATATTACCAATTAAATATACACTAAAACAAAATAGTATTGTTCCAAACCATTTATGTGTAAACATCCTGTGAGGTGAAAGTTTCCCTAAAATAACTAATGCAAAAAATAATATATATGGAAAATATTCATCCCAATGTTTATTTAAAAACGAAATAATATTATCTATACTTAACGCCATCCCTAACATATAACCTATAACTAAAGCTATTATCAATATAACAATAAATTTATTAAAAAACTGTCTCGCTTTTGAATTATGTGAATCTATATCTGGCATATATGATCCAATAAATCCACCTAAAATTAATGGGACTAAATATATCACACTACTTATAGTATTAGTTAATAAAAAACCGATACCCATAGTAGCTGTAGCTGTAGTTCCAACTATCATATGTTCTTTTCCTTTCATTTAAACTTCTCCATCCTTAGTAAAATATATTACTATTCTACTACATTTGTCTAATATGAGAAAGTATGTTCTGAATAATATTTTTTATATCTTTCAAGAAATTTAAAATTATCTTTCGTATAAGCTATTTTTAAGCAAAAAAAGAGTACCTACATAAGTAAGTACCCTTTCATTATTAATCTAAGTGAATACATTTTACTGGACAAACTTCAACACAAGCCTTACAGTTTGTACATTTTGAATGATCGATTGATGCAACATTATTTGTAACAGTAATTGCTCCAAATTCACATGTCTTTTGACATTTCATACATCCAATACATCCATTTGTACATGCTTTTCTTGTGATTCCACCTTTGTCTTTGTTGTTACAAAGAACTTTAACTTCTTTGCTTATTGGTCTTAAAGCTATTATAGACTTAGGACAAGTCTTTATACAAGCTCCACAAGCTGTACATTTTTCTGGATCAACCTTAGCTACTCCATCAACTATATGTATAGCATCAAATTCACATGAAACTGTACAATCTCCGAAACCTAAACATCCAAATGCACATGAACCTTTACCTGAGAATAAAAGGTTATTTGCTGCACAAGTTTGAGTTCCTTTATATTCATATTTAGCATTAGTAGCTGAAGGAACACCGTTACATTTAACGAAAGCAACTTCTCTTTCTGCTACTTCTGCTTCTGTTCCTAATATTTCACCAATTTGAGCTGTAGCTGCAGCTCCACCTGGTTTACAAAGTGTTATTTTTTCATTTTTTTCTATTAATGCTACTGCATATTCATCGCAACCAGCATATCCACAAGCTCCACAGTTAGCTCCTGGTAAGCATTCTCTTACCTTACCAACTCTTTCATCTACTTCAACAGCTAACTTCTTAGATGCTATTGATAATAGAAGTCCTGCAATTAATCCTAGTACTATAAATATTGCAATAGGTACTAAATAAGCTTCTAACATACTTTTTATACCTCACTTTATCTTATTTAAATAGACCGTCAACTACTCCTGAGAATCCAACGAATGAAACTGCTAATATAGCTGCAGCTATTAATGTTATTGGTAATCCCTTAAATGCTTTTGGAATATCTGTATTTTCCATCTTTTGTCTTACTCCTGAGAATAAGATTAATGCTAATGTAAATCCAAGACCAGCTCCTAAAGCATTAACAATTGATTGTAAGAAGTTATATCCGTTATCTATGTTTAAAACAGTAACTCCAAGTACAGCACAGTTAGTAGTTATTAATGGTAAATAAACACCTAATGCCTTGTATAGTGGTGGCATAAACTTCTTTAAAACTATTTCAAGTAATTGAACGAATGTTGCTATTACTAGGATAAATGCAACAGTTTTTAAATATCCTAATTCATATTTATTTAATATTTGATATATTGGGAAAGTAACTGCTGAAGCCATAACCATTACGAAAGTAACAGCTGCACTCATACCTAAAGCTGAGTCAATCTTCTTAGATACTCCTAAGAAAGGACAAATTCCCATGAACTTAGCTAAAACAAAGTTATCAACTAAAATAGCGCTAACTAATATAATCATCATTTCTTTCATCGATTAGCACCCTCCTTCTGAACCATGGCAAGCATCCTTACCTGGACATGCAGAACATCCTGCTTTTTTCTTTGATATACTGTAATTTGTAAGCTTATTAACTAATGCTATTAAGCATCCAAATACGAAGAATCCACCAGCTGGAGTAACAAATATACCCATTGGTTCGATTATATCTTTAGTTAAAGTGATACCCATCCAAGTACCTGAACCTAATATTTCTCTTATAGAACCTATAGCAAATAATGCTAAAGTAAATCCTATCCCCATTCCTATAGCATCTAAAATAGAAGCAAATACTTTATTTTTACAAGCAAACATTTCTGCTCTTGCAAGAATAATACAGTTAACTGTTATAAGTGATAAGAATACACCTAAAGACTTATAAAGTGATGGAAGGTAACTTTGCATTAAGAAACCTACAACTGTAACGAAACCTGCAATAATAACGATAAAGCTTGGAAGTCTAACTTCCTTAGGAATAAAGTTTTTAAGTAATGATATAACGATGTTTGAACCTATTAAAACGAAAGTTGTTGCTAGTCCCATTCCTAGACCATTCATAGCCATAGAAGTTACTGCAAGTGTTGGACACGTACCTAATAATAATACAAGTACTGGATTTTCCTTGATTATACCTTTAGTTAGAATTGATAAGTTACTTACTTTTTCCTTCATTATGCATCCACTCCTTTCACTGCTTCTATTGCAGCTCTAACTGCTTCATTTAATCCATTTGATGAGAAACTAGCTCCTGATACTACTATATCTTCTGCTAATTCAGCCTTTCCAACGAATTGACTTAAGAACTCTGCATCTGCAACTTGAGTTCCTAAACCTGGTGTATCATTTATTCCTAAAACTTTCACACCAGTAATGTTCTTATCAGCATCGAATCCAACTACTACGTTAATAGTATCTTCGAAACCTTCACCTGTTGCATCTATAACATATCCAGCTCCGTTTACAGCCTTAAGCGCAAATTTCACGTTGCTTCCTTCTACTGTAATTTCTTCGAAGCTATCTCCTTCAGCTAATACTTCTGGAGCTGCATTCATTACATCATCAATAGTAACTGCACTTGCAGATTTAAACTCTTCAGCTGGAGCTGCTGGTTTTTCTTCTGCTACTGGCTTGTCTTCAGATGGTGCAGCTGATGCACTTCCACCTTCTAATTGTCCACCTGATTTTATTATGTTAAATGCATCAAATGCATTTGTTATTGCTTCATTTAATCCCTTAGATGAGAATGTAGCTCCTGATACAGCATCACTACCATCTACTGAAGTCTTTCCTATAAATGTTGCTAAGAAATCAGCATCCTCAGTTACTTTTGTTCCGATACCTGGTGTTTCAGACATTTCATATACTTTAACTCCAGTAATCTTACCATCGTTATCTAATCCAACTAAAACACTCATATCTCCACCGTAACCTTTTCCGATGGCATTTATTACGTAACCTGCATCATTAGATGTTCCTATAACAGCTGGAACAGTTGCACTTGAACCTACACCTGCATCATCAAATCCTTCTCCACCTGGTAAAACATCTACTGCCATTGCTAACATTTCATCACTTATAGCTGGTCCAGCTACACCTACACCTGTTAAGTTGTAAGTTAAAACTAATACAGCTGATACTACTAAAGTTATTAATCCAAGAACTAGCGTTGGTCTTAATATTGAACTTTGTTTGCTCATTATCTCTTACCTCCTAACGCTTTTAATCTAGTTGCCTTATCAATATATGGAACTAAAATGTTCATAAGTAATATAGCAAAAGATACACCTTCTGGATATGAACCAAATACTCTGATAAGAACTGTGATAAATCCACAACCTATACCGAATATTAATTTACCCATATTAGTAACTGGTGATGTTGAATAATCAGTTGCCATAAATATTGCCCCTAAGAATAATCCTCCACCTAAAATTTGAGCTAAAGGATTTACTCCTAAAACAGCAGTGAAAACAAATACTGTTCCGATAAATGCTACTGGAATTATTGGGTTTATAACTTTTCTATATACTAAGTATATTCCACCAATTAATAATGCTAACGCACTAGTTTCACCTAATGATCCACCTGTAGTTCCTAAGAACATGTTTAAAAGGTTTGGTGTTTCACCTGCAGCTATTTGAGCCATTGGTGTTGCACCTGAAACTGCATCTGCTACAGCAGCAATTTTTGGAGCTGCCCAGTTAGTCATTTGTGTTCCAAATGAAACTAAAAGTACTATTCTAGCTGTTATAGCTGGATTAGCAAAGTTTTGTCCAATTCCACCAAATAATTGTTTAACTATAACTATTGCTACAAATGAACCTATAACGCACATCCATAGTGGCATAGTTGATGGTAAGTTAAACGCTAAAATTATACCTGTTACAACAGCACTTAAATCGCTGATTGTATTCTTTTTATTCATTATTCTTCTACTTAAATATTCAAAACCAACACATGAAGCTACACATACAGCTGTAACTAATCCTGCTCTTAATCCAAATATAATATTTGAAGCTATTAAAGCTGGTATTAAAGCTATTATTACATCTCTCATTATTGTAGATGTAGTTGTGCTACTTTTAACGTGTGGTGATGATGTTACTATTAGTTTTTCCAAAACAAATCACCCTTCAAATTAAATTTTATATGATATTATTTTTGCATAGCTTGTCTTACAAACATTTTAGCTAATTGATTCTTTTGAGCTAAATTACGTTTTGCTGGACAAACATATGAACAACATCCACAGTTCATACATAAGTTAACATCGTGAGCTACTAAGCTTTCTGCATTTCTTGCATCATATGCCTTTTCTAATGCAGCAGGCATTAAGTTTAATGGACATGCATATACACATTTTCCACATCTGATACAATCAGTTTCTTCTGCTGGAGTAGCATCCTTTTCATTTAAAGCGATAATTGCATTGTTATTTTTAACTATTGGTTGTTCTAAATCTGGTACTGCTATTCCCATCATTGGTCCACCCATTAATATTTTCTTGCAATCTGCTTTTAATCCACCACAGAATTCAAATACGTCCTTTATAGGAGTTCCTAATGGTACTATTACGTTCATTCCTTTATTTGCTCCAGTACCATCAACTGTTAATCTCTTAGAAACTAATGGCATACCTGTTTTTAAGTACTTAGCTATAAAGCTTACAGTTGTTACATTAAGTACAATTACACCTGCATCTGCTGGTAATTGTCCATCATTAACTATTCTACCTGTAGTTGAGTAGATTATTACTTTTTCTGCTCCTTGAGGATATTGAGCTTTAAGTTCTACAACATCAATTCCTTCATGTTTTTCACTTAATTCGCCTAATAATTTAATTGAAGCTGGTTTATTGCTTTCAATTCCTATGTAAGCATTTTTAATATTAAGCCACTTCTTAACTACATTGATACCTTCAATGATATCTTCTGGGCTTTCCATACATTCTCTGTAGTCAGATGTTATATATGGTTCACATTCTGCCGCATTGATAACTAATGTATCAATTTGGTCTAAATTTTTAGGATTTAACTTGATGTGAGTTGGGAATCCAGCTCCCCCTAATCCTACTACTCCTGATTCCTTAACAGCAGCAATAAATTCTTCTCTAGAATTTACTACTGGAACCTTAACTTCTTCACTGATAGCTTGTTCACCATCAGACTCAATTACTACAGCTTTTGAAACCATTCCTAGTGCATTTCTGAATTCAGTAACTTGTTTAACTTTTCCTGATACAGATGCATGTATAGGAGCACTAAATGGAGCATTGCTCTCTCCTATCTTTTGTCCAACCTTTACTAAGTCACCCATCTTTACTAATGGCTCACATGGCGCACCAATGTGCATGCTCATCGGTATTGTTACAGTGCTTGGTACAGGCATAGAAACAGTTTTTTCTTCTGCAGTATTTTTTAAATGTTTTACAAAAATACCACGTAGACTTTTTGTACTTTTAATCCTTCCCACTAAAATCACCTTTTCCTGTAATTTCTTTTTTTGAATTAAATATTGTTAAAAACATATCTAATTTCAACTTGCAATAAATACAACCTTCCAGAGAGGTAAAATACTTCCAAAAGCTCATATTTATTAGCTTTAGTAAAAAATTTATTACTATATATTGTTTAATAACTCTTATATTATAGCATAAAAATTTAAACTTTCAATTTACTTGTTATAAAAAACACATTTTTTTAAAATTTTTTAAATGAAAGTTTTATTTAATTTGTAATTTTTTCTAAACACCTCTTTCATATTTCAACATAAAAATACATACCAGATTACATTTTCATAATATGGTATGTATTTATCCATTTTTAACTATACTTTTTTATTTATTACATACATAGCATTGTTAGATTTACTCCAAGCTAATAAAAACTCTTCTAATTTATATTTTCTTCTTACACTCTCATTATTTTTTCCAGCTGGATCATTTACTACTACATAAGTTTGACCATCACTATCCGATGTTATTCCACAAACTACTATTAAATGCCCTGATGTTGTTACTGGTGAATTTTCTATATATGGATAGTCCTTATTATTTTCATCATTAGTATATTTAACACTAACTATTACTGGATATCCTTTTAAAATTTCTCTTTGTAATGCTTCTAATGATCCATATTCAATATAAGATTCATATCCAAGACTTCCTGCAAAAGCAACATTAAAAGTCCAATTTCCAAATCCTTTATACATATAGTCATAACAATTCCAGGCGACATCCTCAACCATTAAATTTTCTCCCATCCCATTTAACACCATAGTTAAACTTGTAGGACTACATATCCTAGATGCTATAGACTCTTCTCTTTCATACTGAGAGAAACACGGTGTTTCTATAGTATTTTCACAATATATTTCATCAACTTCTTTTGAAAAAACCTCTTTAGCTCCTACTGTATCTATGAACGTTGCAGTTATTTGACTAATAGTAGGCGTGTTATTTGAATCTGCACTATATAGTTTAACTTTTATTTGAAGCTTTTTAGCTACATTATTACTTTTATCATTTAACACAAACACATCAGTATCAACTTTTGCTATTTCACATTTAGAATTAGCCGAACTACTATTTATTGTTGAACCCCATATTCCCCACGAAAGATACTCTGACCATTTTCCTATTGCTTTATTTCTTTCTACTACATAAGCCCTTGCCAAAACTTCAATATAAGTATTCTCTGGAGTTTTACTATTCCATGATAGTATTAAATTGGTAAAATCTTCTGTATCTATTTCTTCTGATATATATGTTCCTAACTCACTATAAGTATCACCTTCTTTTAAAAGAGTTAGTACATCCTCTCCCTCTTCTTTACTAATCTCTATATCTTGTAGCTCTCCTTTATTAAATGTATCCTCTCCTTTTAACTTAATTAACCTTTTTGATTTCAACTCATCATTATTTTTACTTTTCGTACTCACAAACTCTTCTCCTTTAAAATTACTATTCTTTACAAACATAAAATACTTAAAACTTACTATAATAACTATAATACATAAAGCACCATAAACTATTGACCACTTTTTTCTCATTAATATATTATTCCTCTCAAACTCAACTCACTTCTTGCTCCATATCATTAAATTTATCATAAAGTATAACTATTATCATAAAGTATAACTATATTAATAGCAGAATGTATTTCTTTTTTATTCATAAAAAATACACCTCTAAAATTTAGCCGTAAATACTTAAACTAAAAAGGTGTATTATAATTCTATTTTCTTACATTCTATAAGTCATCATATCATCTATCTCTGTAACTCTTACTGAGTCTAAGCTTTCAATAATATCCATTATTTCACTAATTTCTTCTTTGTATATTTTAGCTATATTTCTTTTAATATAATTATATATTATATATTTTAATTCTTTATTAACATCTAAACTTAACTCTATCTCTATAGTAGATATATCTTCATTCTCAAAAGCATCTTCAATCTTATTAAAAAACAAATTATATTTTATTAATCTGTCTTTGTCTATATCTAAAAAATACTTTACAAACTCATGGTTAATCATAGAATCTCCTATAACTTCTAAAAATGTATTTACCTCTTTCCTTGACAATAATAATTTATTTATAATCATAATATCCTCCATCTAATAATTACTTAAACTGTTAAAACTATTTATAAAATTACAAATTTAAATATCACTTTCCTTAGATTATATTAAGTAATTCTACAAATTATACCTATACATATTAATATTAAAATAATAAAAAAGTTGTTGATAACTCTCTTAAATAAGATCTTTACCAACAACTTCTTAATCTGTTATTCGTGTTTTATTATTCTTTTATTTCTTCTTTTTCTTCATCTTTATCCACTTTATCATCTTCTGAAGTTTCTAAACTACTATCAACTTCAGAATCTTCAATGTTATTACATGAGAATTTTTCAAAAGAAACTATCTTTTTTACTGGTGCAAGTAAAAAACCTACTGCTGCTCCTGCTAAGAAAGAAACTGCTCCAATTAAAACTTTTTCCTTGTTATCCACTTTTCTACCTCTATATATAAAATACTTCATACTTCTATACTATTCAAAACCTTAATTTATTTTACAAAAATTTTATCTTACTATTTTTCTAGTTACTGTACCTACTCCTATTCCTATTATTATTAATCCAACTAACATTTCTACATTTCCTAGAAATTCTGAAACCCTAACTGGTTCTATGCTACTAGATCCAACTCCTGAGAACATACCACAACTAAGGGTAATTGCTTTATGTATATTTAATAGATGGTAAGTTAAATCATTACTGTATATTTTATAATTTAAATAACTTATTATATTATCATCTATTTTTATTCCAAATATTAAATATAAAATTGCAAAAATTAATATAGTTGCTAATGCAAAGATAATTGAATATATAGGTCTTTCTCCATAACCACAAATTGACCAATATAAAAATGAGTTTATTCTTGGAAAAATTTTTAAAGTCTTTCTTTGCGTCAACTTACACAAATAATAGTACTCACCAAAGTTATTATTCAGATTATTTTCCTTAAATTTATCTCCTATTGTTTCATAGGTCATATATACCCCTTCATATTCATTTCTGTCTTTTTCTCTAAGCTTTATTTTATCAAAAAATGTTTTTTCATCTAACTTACTCTTTATTTTATCAGTAAAATCTAAATCTATAATATATGTACTCATTATTTTTGCTCCAGATAGATCACAATCTTCTATTCTAATACGTTTTAATTCTGAGTCTATTATAATCAAACTAGTCATATCACTTAATAAAAAGTAAGTATTACTAATAAAACAACTACTAAATATACAGTAAGCTATCGTGCTTCCATCAAACTTAGCATATATTTCACAATTACTAAATTCACATGAAAAATTATCTCTTCTATTTAATGAAGGTTTCTTTTCACTTTCCTCCTTATAGAAGCTACAGTTTTTAAATATAACTCCTCCACTTTCAAATTTGCAATTTTTAAATATACACCCTATAAAATTACAATTTTCAAATTTTATATTACCAAAAGTGCAATTTTCAAATATAGTACAAACTATATCTTTATCATTGATTTTCTCATAATCTTCTTCATCTTTAATTCTTCCTATTCCAAAATGTTTATCTTCAAATTTTTTATAGCTATATTCATTATCAGGAATATAAATTTTGGGCAAATCTTTTGTTTCAATTAGTTTATTAAATATTTCTTCATTATTCTTTCTTCTTTTTTTTAACTGTTCTCTTGTTACTTGTCTTTCCTCTTTAAAATTTACATATGACACTATACATTCAACCCCTTATATAGCTATTATGTTATTTATACAAGTACTTTATTCTTCTAAGTAAAACTAAAAGTACTTGCGCTTACACAAGTACTTTTTCCTTAATTAACTTCATTTGAATTATTTGAATTATTTGTATCATTTTTATTACTACTATCTTCTATACTTTTGTCATCTATATTATTATTTGTATCTTTAGGCTGAATATTAGTTACTGAATATATTTTATCTATTATAATATCATATCCACCACATAACATAACTGTTACTATTAATGAATTAATAAAAACACCATAATAATATATTACTGTTTGCGTTGCTGTCTTTGTTACAAGTCCCATTATTATAATATGACTTATAGCTAGAAGAAAAGTATAAAATCTAGTTCTAATCTTTTTAATTATAGGTAAATTCTTTGTAACAAAAACGATTAACTCTACAACAAAAAGTGTTCCTGTAAAACTTGCTAAAAAGTCTGTAGTAACGAAATTATTTATTTCCATAAATTACTCCATTTAAATCTTTATAATTATTATATTTTAAAAATATTATTGTGTTCTTAAGTTAAATTATTATATTTTATTAAATATTTAAAGTTATATCTAAGTAGTATAATTAAACTTTACTTTTCTTATATGATGATGGTAGTAATATTATGATTTATTTATATTTAAACTAAATTAAATTTACTTTATCTCTTTTAATAAACTTTCCTCTACCTTTTTTACCAATAAATTTTCCTTTATCATATATAATTTCACCATTACTTATAGTCATTATTGGATATCCCTTTACTTTAATTCCTTCATAAGCAGTATAATCCACATTTGAGTGTAAATTATTTGCACTAAGCACCTCTTCTCTATTAGGATCTATTATTACTAAGTCACCATCACTTCCAACTTGAATAGTACCTTTCTTAGGATATAATCCAAAAATCTTTGCTGGATTTGTTGCACAAACCTCTACAAATTTATTTATACTAATCTTCTCTTTCATTACACCTTCTGAAAATATTAATGGTATCCTCTCCTCAACACCAGGAGCTCCATTTGGACATTTAGTAAAATCATCTTTACCTAACTGCTTGTCTTTTGAAAATGAAAAAGGACAGTGATCTGTAGCTATAGTTTGAATATACCCTTCATTTATTCCCCTCCATAACTCATTACAATTATAACTTTTCCTAAGAGGAGGACTCATTATATATTTTAAACCTTCATTATTATCTAATTCATATTTCTCTTCATTCAATATTAAATATTGAGGGCATGTTTCTGCATAAACCTTTTCCCCTCTTTCTCTTGCCATCTTAATATAATCTAGCCCTAACTTAGTAGATAAATGTACCACATATAGAGGTGCATCTCCAGCTATTTTTGCAATATTTATCATTCTATTAACAGCTTCCCCCTCTGCCTCTTCAGGTCTACTCAAACAATGGTACTTTGGAGACTTTAATCCTTCTTTAGTAAATTTCTCTCTTAAATATTTTATACTTCCATGATTCTCACAATGTACAGTAGTAATACTGTCTAACTCATTTAATCTTTTAAATATTTTTACCATATCTTCATCTTCAATTTTATAGTCATATGTTAAATAAGCTTTAAAACTACTTATTCCTTCATCTTCAACTATGCTCTTCATCTCTTCTAGTATATTTTCATCTATATGTTGTATTACTCCATGAAAACTATAATCGATTACAGCATTATTATCAGCATATTTATGATATACATCTACTTGATGCTTCAAATTACAATTCTTAGGTCCAAATCCCATATGATCAACTATAGTTGTTGTTCCTCCACAAGCTGCTGCTATAGTCCCTGTATAAAAATCATCATTAGCTCTTGCTATACCTACATCAAGGTTAAAATGAGTATGTACATCTACTCCTCCTGGAATTATATACATACCTTTTGCATCTACTATCTTATCAGCATCTTTTAAAAGTTCTAATCCTATTTCACTTATTCTACCTTTTTCTATATAAATATCTCCATTATAAATATCACTAGCTGTTACTATAATTCCATTTTTAATCAATAAAGACATAATCATCAACCTCACTTTATATACTCTCTCACAATAATTTACGATATTATTCCATGAAGCTTATATAAAAAAAGACTGAATTTTATCAGTCTTTCTAAATAATAAACTCTTTACCCTATAGCATTTATATTTTCTTCTTTATACATTTATTACTTAAAATATTCAATTCCTATTGCTTCTCTTACTTCTTTTGTTGTTTTACTTGCTACTTCTCTAGCTTTAATGCTTCCTTCTCTTAATATCTTATATACATAATCTAAATCTTTCTCATATTCACTTCTTCTTTTTCTTATTGGCTCTAATTCTGCCTGTAGCACTTCATTTAAATAACGCTTTACTTTTACATCTCCTAAGCCACCTTGTTTGTACTGCTCTTTCATACTACAAACTTCCTCTTTATCTTTACCAAAAGCATCTAAATAAGTAAATACAGTGTTTCCTTCAACTTTACCTGGATCTGATACTTTGATATGGTTAGGATCTGTATACATGCTCATAATTTTTTTCTTAACCACATCAGCTTCATCTGATATATAAATAGCATTCCCTAATGACTTACTCATTTTTGCTTTACCATCAATTCCTGGTAATCTTCCTAAAGTATCTTCAGGAACCATTGCCTTAGGCTCCACTAATATATCTCCATATATAGAATTAAAGGTTCTAACTATTTCTCTAGTTTGCTCAATCATAGGCAATTGATCTTCTCCAACTGGCACTAAATTAGCTTTGAATGCTGTTATATCAGCAGCTTGACTTACAGGATATATAAAAAATCCAGCAGGTATACTGTTTTTAAAATTTCTTAATTTAATTTCCTCTTTTACTGTAGGATTTCTATTTAATCTAGCTACCGTAACAAGATTTAGATAATGCATAGTTAATTCATTTAACTCTTGTATTTGTGATTGTACAAATATAGTAGCTTTACTTGGTTCTATTCCAACTGCTAAATAATCTAAAGCAACTTCTATTAAGCTATTTCTTATCTTTTCAGGATTTCTTGCATTATCTGTTAATGCTTGCTGATCAGCTATCATAATAAAACTTTCATACTTTCCAGTGTTCTGTAATTTAACCCTGTTTTTTAATGAACCTATATAATGTCCTAAATGTAATTTGCCAGTTGGTCTATCCCCTGTTAAAATAATTTCTTTATTCATACTTTTTAACACCTCCAATAATTAAACTCAATTTGTAATCAAAGTAATACTCTGAATACTATTTTCTAATTTCTATACCATAAAAAAACAAAAACTCCATCCTATAAATATTATAGGACGGAGTTAATCCGCGGTACCACCTAAATTGTATAATTTAAAATTATACCTCTTAAATTCAAGTACTAACATACTTTACCTGCTATAAGGTGCATGTCACCATATCACATACTCTTATAAAAATTTCTGCTAATTCCTCTAAGGTCCATTCACTAAATTTTTTCTTGCTAAGATTTCACCATCCTTAACTCTCTTAATTGAATCTAAATTTAGTTACTTCTCCTTTTCATAGGATTAATATAATTCATTTACATATATTGTATAATGCTTTTATCATATATTCAATATTTTTATAATTTTATTTTCCATTTATTCTATCAATATATTCTCTCATTATTCTTGCAGATGAAGTAAACTTTTCTTTTTCTTCATCTGAAAAATCTACTTTAAGCACTTTTTCTACTCCATTTTTTCCTACAATTGTTGGAACACTTAAATAAGTGTCACTTACACCACAATAATCATTAAGAAGCGTTGATACTGTTAAAATAGTTTTTTCATCCCTTAAAAGAGCCTCCACTATTCTAACTAAAGCAACAGCAACTGCAAATGCTGTAGCTCCTTTACGATTTATTACTTCATAAGCACAATTCTTAACATCCTCTGCTATAACTTTTTCTGTTTCACAATCCCATTCTATTGAATTTTGTTCTGAAAAGCTTTTAACAGGAATAGTTCCAACTCTTAATGATGACCAAGGAACAAATTCACTATCTCCATGCTCACCCATTACAAAACCATCAATTGTTCTTCCATCTATCTCAAAATATTTTCCAAGTAAACTTCTAAGTCTAGCTGTATCTAAAACTGTTCCTGATCCTATAACTCTTTCTTTTGGGAATCCTGATAACTTATATGTCATATAAGCTAAAATATCTACTGGATTTGATACTACTAGTAATATTGCATTAGGACTTGCCTTAGCTATCTTAGGAATAAAATCTTTAAATATACCATAGTTTTTATCTACTAAATCTAATCTTGTTTCTCCTGGTTTTTGATTTAATCCAGCAGTTATAATAACAACATCAGAATCTTTAGTATCTTCTATTGTTCCTAAAGTAACATTACATGGTTTGCATAATGAACTTCCATGCATTAAATCCATTACTTCTCCTAAAGCCTTTTCTTGATTTATGTCATTTATCACTATTTCCCTTGCTATACCTTTTTGCAATAATGCAAAAGCTGTTGTTGCTCCAATTGATCCTGCTCCTATAATTGATATTTTACTCATAGCTTTCACCCCTTGATTTTATATTGTTAATAAGTGCTATTGTTTAATAATTGTTATTTTAGTATATTATACCATATATTTTTTGTAATAAAAAATAAATTCATTCATATTATTAACTTTATTAAATCTAATATTCATACTATTAAATAACTTTTATATTATTAACCTCTTTAAAAAAAATAAAGCCAAGAGATATCTTATTAATCTCATGGCTTTTATTCTTTATTTCTTTGCTATATTAAGAGCTAGATCTATTACTTTATCAGCATTTCTCATTCCATATGTTATATGATCTATAATTTGTACCGGTATTTCTTTAGGCTCTGCCATTTCTCTTACCTTTCTTATGTAGTGCTTAACTTGCGGTCCAAGTAAAATTACACTAGCTCCATCTATCTCTTTAACTATATCCGTATATCCAACTCCTGTAATATCTAAATCAAGATTTTTTTCAATAGATATTTTATTCATCTTATTTACTAAGTCTCCTGTAGACATACCGTTTAAACAAACAAGAACTATCTTCATCTTACTTCTTTCTCCTCCCACCTTAAAATATTATACGAATTCAAAATATCTTTCGTTTCCATATCCCTCTCCTTTGATAACCTTTTCATTAATGGTGTTATTATAATTCTTTAAATTTATACTTCCACCTATAATATACTTATTTACATATCTCTAAATATATTCATCAATTTTATTTACATATTAAAAACCTCAAGCAATTCCACAACTTGAGGTTTTAGAATTTTTTAAAACTATCTTTACTCACACCTTGTTATAAGACTATATGAATCTTGTCTAATACTTATATCATTTATCTTTTTAATTGATATTTTTATTTTCCCTCCTACAACAGTATTAATATCTAAAAACTTATCAGTTTCTTTCTTTTCCTTTTCGATTTCTTTTTCCCAAATAAAAATTTTCTTATTTAATATTGCAGAGGATATTCTAACGATATTAACTTTATTCTCAATCTCTTTTTGTTCTACTTTAAGTCTTTTATATTCATTCCACATAATCTCCATAGAATCTTCCTCATTATCATTAAATAAACTTCTATAATCTTCCGCAATATCTAACTCAACTTTTTTCTTAGGATATTTTTCTACCTTCCATTCAAAAACTTTAGCTAAATATATTTGAAAATCACTTGATACATTATTTTTTTCTACTCCAATGGGATGATACAAACCTTTTTCATCAACTCTGTATTTTTTAATTATCTCTGATGTACCATCCACTATATATTTATTTTTATTAACTTTATCATTTTTATATCTATCTTTAATTATATTAGATATTATTCCCTGTCTTATCTTCAGCTCCTCTATTTTCCAAAGATATTCTGCTATACATTCTGCATCTAACAATCTCAACATTTTATTATTTGTTATATCTAACTTAGTTAAGTCCAGTGTAATAATTTCTTCCCCAAATACATTATTTATTGATTTAATTAATTTTCTTTTTTTATATTTTGCTTTAAGTTTATTGGAAAGCTTACACCACATAACTCCCATATTCAATTTACCATTTAGCACCAACGTATACTCTCTAAATATATAAGAATCTAACTTTAATTTATTTTCTTTATTTTTTACTTCTCCGTCTATTTTAACCTTAGCGAAGATATTTAATTTCTTACTTCCTATAACTATATCTTTTATCTCTCCATAACCAATTTTAGGTCTTATAAAAATGTAATTATCTTCTATCATATAGTTTTTTTGAGTTGTTCTTTTATAATCATAGCTATAATCCCAAAGTAATTTTGATTCTTTATCTTCCATTATTTCATTTAGTATTTGAATCAAACATTCACCCTCTTCATTTTTTGAATTTGCTTTTATCTTTAACTTTCCCTCTTTAAATCTATTGCTTCTTTCATCAATACATAACGTTAATATATTCATTACTTTTATTTTTTCTTCAATATTAAAGTCTTTTTCTAATAAATTATATATATAAATATCACCCATTTGAGCTACTATTTCTTGTCCACTTTCTATATTTTCATTTTTAATATAATATAATGCTAAAGAGTATAAAAAATCTTCTTTTATTGCTTCATCGATTTTATTTTTCTTTATAGCTTTAAACTTTTCTTCATTTATAATTAAATCATCTTCAAAAACAACTATTTCACATTTATCATAGGATATACTTCTATGTCCTCTCATTCTTCTAGATTCTTTTGTAATAAAATAATCATTACTTTCAATACTATAATCTTCACCTTTATCTGAAACTTTTTTTATTAAATAAAAATTACACATCTTATTTTCATATTCAGATATTTGAAGCTTTTCCCCTCCTAAATATTCCACTTCTAAAGACTCTTTACTTTTTAACATATTTTTCTCCTAAATATATCACTATGTAATAGTATATTTAGGAAAATAAAAACTTATGAACTCTAGTTCTAATATAAAATGTTTTTATAACAAAAATCTAGCTAAGTAATATTTAGCTAGAATAATATACTTTTTATTTACCACCCTACACCTAGATTATCAACTAATATCTAATAAATATTTTTATTAACAAGTTTAGAATAAATATCTTCCACTGAACAAATAATACTTATATCAAAGAATTATTTGTTTCAAAAATATATAAACTAAAAGGAGTAATCAATATGAAAAAACATTTCTCAAAATCTATTAACTTTTTATTAATAACTTTACTAGTAGTAGGGCTTTTTGTTGGTTGTGGTAATAAAACTACTAATGATACTACAAACAATAAACCGCAAACAGAAAACTCTACTAACAATACTACTAACAATTCTACTACAGATAATAAGGAATCAAGCAATTCAGGAAATGAAAAGACCTTTACTCTTGATGAACTATCTAAATACGACGGTACAAATGGTCAGCCTGCATATATAGCTGTTGATGGTGTTGTTTATGATGTAACTAGTAATTTTCCAAATGGTGAACATCATGGCTGTAAAGCTGGTACAGATTCAACTGAATCAATCAAAAAGATTTCTCATGGTTCTGCAATATTAAGTAACTCACCTGTAGTTGGAAAATTAGCACAATAGTAAAAGCTCGGCAATTAGCCGAGTTTTTTTTGCTAATACCGTTAATTGACTATATAATATTTATAAAATATTATATTAAGGAGGTTATCTTAAATGAATTCTAAGAACAATGAAGAAGTTATATGTCCAATTTGTGGAGAAATAATGGATAAATATCCTTATGCATATGATAATAATCAGTATGGTAAACTTTATTACAAATGTGATGTATGCGGCCATAAAGAAGTAAAAATTATATAGCTTATCATAATAAAAAAGTGCCTAGATAATCTATCTAAGCACTTCTTATTTTTAACTACTTTCTTTTATTAACTATTCAATCTATCCCAAAGCTTAGCTGATACCTCTCTTGATTTAGTTAATATTTCTTCTTCATCAACAGTTAATATTTTTCTATCTTTCATTACTACCTTACCATTAATTATTGTTGTATCTACTGACCTACCTGTCATTCCAAAGAATATATGTCCAAATAAATTATTTTCATTCATAACTGTAAGCGGATTATAATCTACTACTATTAAGTCAGCGTAAGCACCTTCTTTTAAAATTCCAACTTCATTTTTAAAGTACTTTGAAGCAATTTTACTATTATTCTTAAAGGCCATAGTTCCAGTTTCCATAAAACCTATATTTGGATTACAAAGATTGGCTTTATGAATTATATTTTCAACCTTAATAGATTCAAAAATATCACTTGTATAACCATCTGTTCCTAAGCCTACTGTTAATCCTTTTTCAAAAAATCTAATAACAGGTGCACATCCCACTGCATTTCCCATATTAGATTCTGGGTTATTAATTACAGTAGTATTAGTTTCTTTTAGAATATCCATCTCTCTATCATTTACATGAATACAATGAACTGCTAATGTCTTTTCACCTAAAATTCCATAATCATTTAGCCTTTCTACAACTCTCTTACCACTTCTATTTAAACTATCATATACATCTTCAATACCTTCTGCTACATGTACATGATACCCTACATCAAGTCCCTCCATAGCATCAACGCATTTTAAAAGGCTTTCATGACTTAAAGTAAAGGATGCATGCATTCCAAACATACCTTTTACCATATCATCAGTTCTACTATTGGCATATTTTGTAAAATCTATATTCTCCTTTATTCCAGCTTCTAATATATCTTTACCATCTCTATCAGATACTTCATAACAGAAACTTCCTCTTACCCCTAAATCTTCAGCAGCT
Source organism: Clostridium sp. NSJ-145 (assembly GCF_021044725.1). Lineage (NCBI taxonomy): Bacteria > Bacillati > Bacillota > Clostridia > Eubacteriales > Clostridiaceae > Clostridium > Clostridium sp. NSJ-145. The sequence goes on along the minus strand of NZ_JAJNOS010000014.1, from coordinate 58,383 downwards.
TTTGCTAAAGTAAAAAGACTTCCTTCTACTGACATAGGACTTGCATGATGGTCGAAAACAGTTGTTACTCCATCTTTGATACACTCAATTAAAGTAGTATATGCACTATACTTGTTATCCTCTTCTGTAAGCTTTTTATCTATTTTCCACCAAACATTTTTTAATATATCTGTAAAAGACTTAGCTGGAGGATTATTTAGGTTTAATCCTCTTGCAAAAGCACTATAAATATGATGATGAGTATTTATAAGTCCAGGCATTATAACCTTTCCAGAAACATCTATTACTTCAGCTTGTCCGTATTTAACCCTTAATTCTTTGGTCGTACCAATTTCCTTTATAATATTTCCATCTATTAGAACAGCTCCATTTTCTATAAAAGGATTGTTTTCATCATGAGTAATTACTCTTCCATTACATACTAATATCATAACTATCTCCTAACTTTATTCTTTTCCGTATTCGCCTTCCCAAACAATCTTCTTATACTTATCTGGGTCTGTATCTCCTTCTGTACTAAACAATAATATTTTTGAGTTTTCGTCTAACCCTAAAGTATCTTTTAATTCTTTGTATTCAGTATTAGTCATGATTTCATATATAAGCCCTAAAGTTACTGCTCCTGATTCTCCAGAAACTACTTTAGTATCACCTTTCATTGGATTACCAAGAATTCTCATTCCATTTGCTGCAACATAGTCAGGACAAGAAACGAATAGCTTTGAATAGTTCTTAAGAACCTTCCACCCTATTGTATTTCCTTCTCCACAAGCAAGACCTGCCATAATAGTTGGCATATCTCCATCTACTACCCTAAGATTTCCATCATTAGCTACTGCTGATTTATAAAGACAAGCTGCTTCACTAGCTTCAACTATTGTAGTTTTTGGACAATCATCTCCAAATATAGATGCAAAGAATCCTTGAATTCCACCAGCTAATGATCCAACACCTGCTTGTAGAAATATATGTGTTGGCCTTTCTACTCCATAGCTTCTTAATTGATTTAATGCTTCAAGCCCCATAGTCCCGTAGCCTTCCATAATCCACGCTGGAATATCCTCATATCCATCCCAGGCAGTATCTTGAATAACTACACCATTATGCTCATCTGCGTACTTTGCAGCAAGCCTAACAGCTTCATCATAATTCATATCTGTTATAGAAGCATCAGCACCTTCTTTTCTAATATTCTCTAATCTAGTTAAAGAAGAGCCTTTAGGCATATAAACTACGGACTTTTGTCTTAATTTATTTGCTGTCCAAGCTACACCTCTTCCATGATTCCCATCAGTAGCAGTTACAAAAGTTATATCTCCTAATTCCTTTCTAACTTCATCTGAAATAAGCTTTTCATATGGAAGTTCTGATATATCTTTACCTAATCTTTGAGCCATATATTGAGCCATAGCAAAAGAGCCTCCAAGAACCTTAAATGCATTAAGTCCAAATCTATATGACTCATCTTTTATATAAATTCCACCTAAACCTAAATATTCACTAAGCTTATCTAATGCAACAAGTGGTGTTTCCTTATATTGTGGAAAACTAGAATGAAACTCTCTAGCTTTCCTTATTTCTTTTTCAGATAAAAATTCTAAATCTATTTCTTCTTTATTATGAGGTAAAGTATTTACCTTCCATTTTATTTTTCCCCTCATTTCCCCATTCCCCTTTTATACTCTATTTGCTTATTCTTGTTCCTGTTTTACCAGCTATTCCATCCTTAGCTCTTTCTAATAGTGTTATTAACGCATAACGGCCTTCTTTTGATTCTGCAAATTCTATGGCAGCCTCAACCTTAGGCTTCATTGATCCAGGAGCAAATTGCCCTTCTTCTACGTACATTTTCATTTCTTCAACCTTTACATCATCAAGCCATTTTTGATTTTCTTTCCCGTAATTTATAGCTGCTTTTTCTACCGCAGTTAATATAATAAGGCAATCAGCATCTAATTCCTTAGCTAATTCACAACTTGCAAAATCCTTATCTATTACAGCATCAACACCTTTTAATTTACCATCTTTCTTTATAACTGGAATTCCTCCACCACCACAAGCAACTACCACGTGCCCAGCATCTGCTAAAGTTTTTATAGTTTCAATTTCTACTATGCTCTTAGGTTTTGGTGAAGCTACGACTCTTCTATATCCCCTACCAGCATCCTCTATTACATTTTCACCTTTTTGGACCATTAAATCTGCTTCTTCTTTAGTCATAAATCCGCCAATTGGTTTTGTTGGATTAGTAAATGCAGCATCATTTTTATCTACTTCAACCTGAGTTATTATTGTAGATACACTTTTATTTATACCTCTTTCTAGAAGTTCTTCTCTTAAGGCATTTTGAAGATCATATCCTATATATCCTTGACTCATTGCAACACAAACAGACATTGGACACAATGAATACTTAGGATAATTTTTACCAAGTTCTGTCATAGCCAAATTTATCATACCAACTTGAGGCCCGTTTCCATGAGAAACTATAACTTCATTCCCATCTTCAATTAAATCTATAATTGCTTTAGCTGTAGATCTTACAGCTACCATTTGCTCCTCCAAATTATTTCCTAAAGCGTTTCCTCCTAAAGCAATAACTACTTTGCTCATAATTTTCTCCTTTCAAAACCGTAACTTAATACTATAAATAATTAAAAAGGTAGCTTAGCCACTATTGAAAATTTACCTTCAATTAATATTATCTTTTCTTTTAATACAGATGCTATTCACTACCTTTTAATTTAATAAAATTTCATCCTTAACTATTCTATAATATACTATTTTAATTTTCTAGCTTTATTATCATTTTCTAATTTAGCTAAAATCTCTTGAGGATTTTTAACCTTGCTTAAAAATATCATTGCAGCTATGATATATGGTTTAAAGCTAGCTTCTTTATATAAAGAATCTCTATATCTATCAAATACTGAATCTTCTACTTCACCAGCTTCACAGCTTACTCCAGTAATATCGGCTGGTAAGCAGTGTAAATAAAGTGCTGAACCATCCTTAGTTAATTTCATCATTTCTTCAGTACATTCCCAATCTTTGTGATTAGCATTATGTGCTAATAATTCTTTTTCTAACTCCTTAATTCCCTCTAAATCACCTTTCCCATATAAGTCTGTACGTTTTTCCATTGCAACAAACGGTGCCCAGCTCTTAGGATATACTATATCTGCATCCTTAAATGCTTCTTCCATAGAATTAGTTTTAGTAAATGATCCACCTGACTTTTCAGCGTTTCTTCTAGCTACTTCTTCAACATCACCCATAACCTCATAACCTTCTGGATGAGCAAGTACAACATCCATACCAAATCTAGTTAATAAACCTATAATACCTTGTGGTACTGATAATGGCTTACCATATGATGGTGAATAAGCCCATGTCATTGCAACTTTTTTACCTTTTAAGTTTTCAACTCCCCCAAATTCATTTATTAAATGAAGTGCATCTGCCATAGCCTGAGTTGGATGATCAATATCACATTGCAAATTTACAAGTGTTGGTCTTTGTTCAAGAACTCCATTCCTATATCCTTCTTGAACTGCTTCAGATACATTTCTCATATAGGTATTACCTTTTCCAATATACATATCATCACGTATACCTATAACATCAGCCATAAATGAAATCATGTTTGCTGTTTCTCTTACAGTCTCACCATGCGCTATTTGAGATTTACCTTCATCTAAATCTTGAACCTCTAAACCTAAAAGATTACAAGCTGAAGCAAAGCTAAATCTAGTTCTTGTAGAATTATCTCTAAATAAAGATATTCCTAAACCTGAATCAAATATTTTAGATGAAATATTATTCTTTCTTAATTCTCTAAGAGCTTCTGCTATAGTAAATACCCCTTGAATTTCGTCATCTGACTTTTCCCATGTTAAGAAAAAATCATTGTTATACATTTCCTTCAAATCTAATCCATTTAATTTTTCTATATACTTATCCATTAACGCCATATTCGTATTCTCCTTTTCTCTCACTTCTTATATATAAATTTAAATATTTTAATTATTCTTTATCTTCACAATATAAAGTTGGAACTGCTGCATAAACTGCCGCACATTTAACTAAATCAGCTTTCCAAGTCTTTTCATTTGGCGCATGGGCTTCTTCCTCTTTACCTGGTCCAAACCCTATACAAGGTATTCCATATCTACCCATTATAGAAACTCCATTAGTAGAGAATGTCCATTTATCAACTTTAGGTGTTCCGTACATTCCTTCATATGCTTTAACCATAGCTTGTGTTGCTGGTGCTTCTTCTGGAATTACCCATGTTGGGAAGTAGCAATCTGTTGGATAAATAAGGCCTGTCCAGCTTGGTCTTTCATATTTATACATAGTAACTTCTGCATTATATTTCTTAGCAAAAGGTAAATTTCTTACTTCTTCTAAAGCCATTTCATAAGTTTCTCCATCTGTTAAACGTCTGTCTAATGAAATTGCACACATATCAGCTACTGCACAACGTGATGGTGAATTATAGAATATTTGTGAAACTGTTATTGTTCCTTTTCCTAAGAATGGGTCATAATGTAAGTTATCATTTAATACTCTTATTTCTTGAAGTATATCAGCCATTTTATAAATAGCATTATCTCCTCTTTCTGGAGCAGAACCATGGCATGATACACCTTTAACTTCTACTCTTATCTCCATACGTCCACGTTGTCCTCTATAAATATTTCCGTTAGTTGGTTCTGTAATTACAACAAATTCTGGTTTTATTTCAGATTCGTTATATATATATTGCCAACAAAGTCCGTCACAATCTTCTTCTTGAACTGTTCCAGTTACTAGTACAGTATATTTATCTGATAAAAGCCCTAAATCTTTCATTATTTTAGCTCCATATGTTGCAGAAACTATCCCTCCTAATTGGTCTGATGCTCCACGTCCACCTATTTCACTTTCTGTTTCATATCCTTCATAAGGATCAAACGTCCAATTGCTTAATTCCCCAAGTCCAACTGTATCAATATGAGCATCATAGGCTATTAAAGTTTTACCTGTTCCCATATATCCTAATACATTACCCATTTTATCTATTTCAACTTTATCAAATTCTAAACTTCTCATTTCTTCTGCTATTCTTTTAATAACACCTTCCTCTTCAGAACTTTCTCCTGGTATAGCTATTAAGTCTCTTAAAAATCTTGTCATCTTACTTTCGTAACTCTTAGCACGTTCTTTAATCTTATTGAAATCCATAACAATCCTCCTACAAAGTTTATTTTTTTATTACAATTATTAATAAAGCAAAACTCATGCCAAATATAAAAATAAAAATTTAATTTTTTTCACCATTTATTCACGTTTTTTAAAGCCTCTATCTAGAATTATTTATATTGAAATTTAAAAAAATTATCAAAATGATAACTACTTATCATTTTGATAATCTGTCTTAATCCTTTAATTTTAATATCTTTGTTAGTATTTTATCATTTTGATAATTATTCTAAGCCATCCATTTTTCTATATAGCGTAGCTATTCCAATTCCCAATTTTTTTGCTGCAATTTTTTTACCTTCTGTAGTATTTCCATATTTCTCTATAGCTTTTTTTATATATAACTTTTCAATCTCTTTTAATGGTATTATTTCTTTAATATTTATACTTCTATCTATACTATCATTTAATAACTCCTTATAATTTTCTATAAAAGATTCTGGCAACATAGATTTATCTATAATACCTCTTTCATCTGAAATGCTTACCATAAACTCAACAACATTCTCTAACTCTCTCACATTTCCTTGCCACTTATATTTACGAAACATTTCTGATACTTCATCATCAATTTTGTTTACAGACTTATTAAGTAGATTATTATATTTATCCACTAAAACATTTACTAATAAAGCCAAATCCTTTCCTCGTTCTCTTAAAGCTGGAACTTCTATTGGTATTACATTCAATCTATAATAGAGATCCTCTCTAAATTTCCCTTTCCTAACAAGCTCTTTTAAATCTTTATTCGTTGCTGCAACAATTCTAATATCTAGTGATGTAAGTTTATTAGATCCAACCCTTACTACTGTTTTTTCTTGAAGTACTCTCAATAACTTAACTTGCAAAAATAGAGGCATATCTCCGATTTCGTCTAAAAATATAACTCCTCTATTAGCTAATTCAAATTTTCCTATACGCCCATTTACATTCGCTCCAGAAAAAGCACCTTTTACATATCCAAATAATTCACTTTCTAATAAAGATTCTGGTATTGCACCACAATTAATAGCTATAAAAGGTTTATTTCTTCGTTCTCCCTCTGCATGTATCGCTCTAGCTACTAGTTCTTTGCCTGTCCCACTTTCCCCTGTTATCAATACTGTTGACTTTAAATTACTTATGCTTTTAATTTTTTTCTTTAATGACTTCATAGCATCAGATTCACCAACAATACATGATATATCTGTTTTATTATTACCATAAGTTAAAGTTACAGCTTCTTCTTTTATATTCACAAGTTTATTAAATATTAATATTTTACTGTACTCATCTATATCTAATGATCCTTGGATTAATCTACCAACTACCTCATATTTTATATCGTCTATTTTTATTTGATAAACATTATTATCATTAAACTTATCATCAGTTTCATCAATAGATATTCGTTTATTTATTACCGATGATTGCAATTTTAATTCACTCGCACCTTTTTTATTAATACTACTAATTGAATTATTAGAATTTACAACTATAACCCCATCATTCACAGAATTAACTATCTCTTTAAAAAAATCTAAACTCTTTATTTGAAGCATATCCTTAGTATATTCAGATACTTTCGCTGATATAAGTTCTGATATTTGTTCTATAAATGATATTATTGTACCTAAATCATTTAACAGTCTACTTTTTTGTTCTACCGTACTACATACTACCCCTATTACTCCAATAACTTTTTCTTCATATATTATTGGGAAACTTACCTCCATCTTCTCTAAACAATTATCTTTTTCTGGACACTTTTTACAAAGTATATGTTCTCCTGGATTTTCTATAAGATGAATTCTTTTTTTGTTTATAGTCTCTTTATATACAAAACCACTTCTCTTTATATTTTCATTTATTCTATCTTCAAAAATCCCTGTTCCAGCTATTCTATTTAAACTTTTATCTACTATCTCAACATCAATTTTTAATATATTAGAAATAACTTTAGCATATCTTATAACTGAATCCTGTATATTTTTTAGATAAAGAGAATTCATATACTCTATCCTCCTATAAACTTCTCACTCTATTATTATCCGCATATTTTCTTTACTTAACAAATATTAATATATTATTAAATTATTAATCTCAAAACTTGTCTTATAAGATGATTTTACCTTTTATTACCATTTTATTCAATAAACAAAATAAAAAAGAAGTAATAATCGTTTTATTACTTCTTTAACTAAATAATTATTTTTTATGTAAATCTGAAAAATCTCCATTATTTATAGCAGCTCTTTCATTTAAAAGGTTAACTATTACTTCATTTAAAGTCCAATTAATTGATGTCTCTGTTACTATCGCTTTAAGAACATTATTTATTCTTATTTTCTTTAAATTATCTATAAACATATTAATTTTCATATTCGATATATTATTAAATATTATAGCTTTCTCTTTTCTGCCTTCTTCACAATTAGAATCTATTTTATCTTCTAATATATCTTTAATTATACTATTTCCATTTTTTGAATATAAACATATCTGATCTCTTAACCCTAAAATACTAGCATAATTCTTAACTGCTTTAAGCTCTTTTCCATTAAAATTACATAAAATCACACAACTTCTTGCATCGTTATCTAAATCACTATTTTTATCAAGTATCTCAAAAGACATAATTTCACCTCAACCTTAAATTTATTAAATATTAATTGAAATTCTATCATATTTGATAATAAATATCAAAATAAAAATATCTATCCAAACTGATAGATATTTTTATCAACTTTTAATTAATATTTAAGGCTTAATTATAAGGGTCTCAACCTTTCCTCCTGTACTACGTTCCTCTTCTCTATAATTTTCTTCATAATCATCGATTACTTCTTGCAAAGATTCTTTAACTATAGATAATATCTCTCTATCTTTAAGATTTTTCAAGTGATCCATACATAAATCCATATTATTATCTTCTTCGCATCCAACATTTTCTCTTAATTTATTTACCATCATTTCACTACCTGAACCAATAGCCCAAAAACTTCCTTTTCCTGAAATTCCTTGCCATATAGCTCTACCTTTTACAGCCTTAATTCCATAAATAACAGGCTCATCATTATCAAAACCTACTACTAATATATCTCCTGTATAATCTATTAAAAGATTAACATATTTTTCTGCAATTAACTCTGCAGTATCTGCTACTGTAAGTTCTTCAATACAGCTTAAATTATTAAGATCATTTATTATTGTACTTACTGATTTAGTTATTATATCTTTACCGCTTCTTAGAGTTTTTATAGAATTTGTATCTCCAGCAAAAGCTACACCTACACCATTCTTTAATTTAAATAGTTTTTTTCCTGTATCATCATGAATCTTTTCCCCATTCTTCTTTGTAATTGTAAGTCTAGTATCCGCTGCGAGCATTATTTTATTTTCACCAATTACAGCAATTATAGTAGTAGCATTGGCTGTTAATGTAATAAGCATAAAAAATATAATAGTATTACAAATAATTTTTTTTAACAAGCTACACCTCCTCCTCTCTCTATTTATAGTTTGTCAAATTGCTTTATTTATTCTAATTAAATTATGTTATATTATGACAACAATACCTTACCTAGCAAATATAAAAAACGTAAACCTTTAATAAAAACTTAAATTTAAATCTAAAAAAAGACTATTGCATCCAATTAATTTCTGCAATAGCCTAATAATTATGAAAACTTCCATCTTTTAATTCACTATTATATTTTTATTATTTAATCTTTTATTTATAAACTCTTTAGATACCTTATATATTACTGAGAAAGTTGGTATACCTAATAACATTCCTAAAAGACCAAAGGTATTACCTCCAATAAGCATAGCTAACATTACCCATATAGGTGGTAATCCTACTGAACTTCCAACTACTCTTGGATAAATTAAATTACCTTCAATTTGTTGAAGTACAATTATAAATATTACAAACCAAAGTGTTTTCATTGGATCTATTATTAAAATTATAAAAGCAGACGGTATAGTTCCTATAAAGGCTCCGAATATTGGTATTAATGCCGTTACAGCTACTAATACACTAATAAGTAATGCATATGGCATATTTAATATAATCATTCCTATAAAGCATAGTACCCCTATAATAATAGCTTCTATAAATTGGCCACCAATATAGCTAGAAAAAGATTCATTTGCTACTCTTCCTAAATACATCACCTTATCTGCAAAATTCTTCTTACTAAATGCATATAAAACTTTTTTCATACCTAATTGTAATCTTTCTTTATTTAGTAACATATAAATTGAAAAAATTAAAGAAAGTATAAAATTAACTAATCCACTAGTAAAGCCTACTGTAATATTAACTACCCCTGATAAAGATGATACAACTATTTGTCCTGTAAATTGAAGTACTTCCTTCCAAGCTGATAAAAAGTTATTCCATAGTGTACTTAAGATTTCTGTGTTACTTACATATTTATCTATTAAAGCTTCAAAAGATTTTATATATCCAGGTACTGTATCAGTTAAAGTAGACACACTATCAATCAGCTGTGGAATTATAAAGATTATTAATCCGCAAATTACAGCAACTACAGTTATAAAGGTTAAAGCTACTGATAATGGTCTTTTAAGACTAGAATACTTTATATACTTTTTACTATCTAAAAACTTAAATACTCTCTCTTCAAAAATTCTCATAACCAGATTTAATATAAATGCTATAGCTATTCCAATAATAAACGGTGAAATTATTCCTATTATATTTTTCCCACCTGAAATAATATTTTTAAAATTAAAAATTACATAAGCCAGAATAATTGTATATGTAACTAATCCCCAATACTCTTTAAACTTTTCTCCAATAAAATTTTTCAAAGTTTGATAATCCTCCCTTAACATTCTTAAGTTTATTTAAATGATATTATACACCATTTAGGTAGATAAATATATTTTTCAGTCCATTTATACAGTAATTTTAACATTTTATTAATTATTAAGCTGTAATACTTTTAAATAATATGGATAATTTAAACAAAATCACCTTTTTTAAATACTATATAGTATAAAATCTAATGATAGGAGATGATATACATGTCAAGAAGTTGTTGTAATAATAACTCCTGTAATTCGTGCAATGGTAATAGTGCATTAGACTTCGGAAATTCTTGGATTGCTGTACTAGCAATATTTTTAATATTCGGTGGTGGAGGGTTTTCTCAAAGTAGCTTTTGGGGAGACTATAACAAAGTTTTTCGTTGTAGCGGATTTGCTAATGCTTGGTGTGATAATAATAACTCAAATTTTAGTAGCCTTACAGAATCCTCTAATTAAGTCCTGCACTTTTACAAAGCAAAAATATCCTCAGCATTCACGCTGAGGATATTTTACTTTACTATTTAATATTTTCTACTAATTTAACTGTATCTCTAGCAATCATTAATTCTTCGTTAGTAGGAATTACATAAACCTTAACTCTTGAATCATCTGTAGATATTTCTTGAATTTCTCCTCTTGTTTCATTTCTTTCATTATCAAGTTCAAATCCTAAGAATTCTAATCCTTTTAAGCTTTCTCTTCTAGTTAATGAAGCGTTTTCACCTATTCCTGCGGTAAATACTATTACATCAATACCACCCATAACTCCAGCATATGATGCAATTTGAGCTCTTACTTTATAATGGAATACATCTAAAGCAAGCTTAGCTCTTTCATTTCCTTGCTCTGCTGCATCCCTTACATCTCTGAAGTCTGAAGAAATTCCTGAAATTCCAAGAACACCTGATTTTTTATTTAATAAATCATCAACTTCTTGCATTGTATAACCTTTTTCTTTTATTAAAAATCCAATTACAGATGGATCAATACTACCTGATCTAGTTCCCATCATAACTCCTGCAAGTGGTGTGAATCCCATTGAAGTATCTATTGATTTGCCACCTTTTACAGCTGCTAATGAACAACCATTGCCTAAGTGACAAGTTACTATCTTAAGATCTTTTATATCTTTATTCATAACTTCAGCAACTTTATTTGATACATACTTATGAGATGTTCCGTGGAATCCATATTTTCTTATTCCATAGTTTTCATATAATTCATATGGTAAAGGACATATATATGCTTCCTTAGGCATAGTTTGATGGAATGCTGTATCAAATACACCTACCATAGGTACATTTGGCATTAATTCCATACAAGCTCGTATTCCTATTATGTTTGGTGGGTTGTGTAACGGTGCAAGTGCATTACACTCTTCAACTGACTTTAAAACTTCTTCCGTTAATACCACTGATTCTGAATATTTTTCTCCCCCATGAACTACTCTGTGTCCAACTGCTGCTATCTCATCCATTGACTTTATTACGCCATGCTTTTCATCGATTAAAGCTTCTAAAACTAATTTAATAGCATCTTTATGATCTTTAATCTCAGCTTTTATTATATATTTTTCTCTACCTTCAACTTTTTGAGTTAATTGAGAACCTTCAATTCCAATTCTTTCAACTAACCCTTGAACCATAGATTCTTCTGTACTCATATCAATTAACTGATACTTTAATGATGAACTACCACAATTGATTACTAACGTTTTCACTTATCTTTCCTCCAAACTGTAAAGCTAATAAATTTAACATACTTTAATAATACAACAAATCCTTGAAAATTGAAAATAATTAATTATTCTTTTTTATCAAAAAAATCTGATAATTGTTTCGTTATTTTATTTATTATTTTGGATAAACTATCATTGTATTAATTCCATATATAAAATTGCTAATAAAAAATTTAACTAGAGAGGAAGTGAATATTTGTAAGGTTTTAAATATTCCTTACTTTTTCAATATGAGTAACGAGAATAACAAGAATCAAAATAGTTTTATAAAACATGCACTTCAAATTCTTCCTGGATTTTTAGTGTGTGTTGTAATAGCTATAGTAAGTAAAATAATAGCTAAACTTTTTCTCCCAACATTAGGTGCAGCTACAATTGCAATAATTATAGGTATAATCGTAGGTAACACTTTTGGTAGAAAAGAGTATTTAAACAAAGGTACTAAATTTTCTGAAGGAACTCTTTTATCTATATCAGTAGTCTTATTAGGTGGAACATTAAATATTAGTCAATTATTAGATTTAGGTATCAGGGGTATACTCTTTATAATTTTGCTTATGCTAATGACATTATTCGGAACTATTTGGGTTGGAAGATATCTAAAGTTTGGAGAAGACTTTGTACTTTTAATGGCTAGCGGTAATGCTGTATGCGGTTCATCTGCAATAGCCTCAACAGCTCCTGTAATTAATGCACATAGTAGGGATAAAGGTATTGCCATTACTATGGTTAATGTAACTGGGACTGTTCTTATGATATTACTTCCACTTTTAACTTCTTTTTTATATAATAATGAAACTTTTAGAACATCAGCATTTTTAGGTGGAATACTACAATCTGTAGGGCAAGTTGTTGCTGCTGGTTCAATGGTAAGTGAACAAGTAAAAGAACAAGCTACTATTTTTAAAATAGTAAGAATTGTATTTCTTGTCGTCGTAGTATTTTTACTTGCAGCTTTAAAGAAGAAAAGTACTGTTAAAGGTGTTGAAGCCGTTGAAGAAGAAATACATAGTCATAATCATCAATCAAGAATAAAGATTCCATGGTATATTATAGGATTCTTTATAACTTGTGCTTTATATTCATTAAATATAATTCCACATAGTCTTACTCATACGTTAAAAGAATTAGATAATTTTATAGAAGTTATTGCTTTAGCTGGAATAGGTATGAGAGTATATTTTAAAGATTTAATACAACAAGGTCCTAAAGCTTCAATGTATTGCGTATTTATAGCTCTTATTCAAATAATAAGCGCTATTGTATTAATAGGTGTTTTATTATAAATTTTTAACCATAAATTAATTTTAATATTAATTTATGGTATTTTTTGTTATTTGTTATATAATTATAATAACATCAATTAAAAGGGGGTAAAAGTAAAAGATTAACTTTTACTAAAAGCTATGATTAAATTTAGACTTGCAAGAAAAGGTGATGAAAAAGAAGTTTTAACGCTTATAGATATTGTTTTATCTGAATATGGCCTTAATTTAGAACCTTCTGGTGCTGATTTTGACGTTACAGATATAACAAAATTTTATTTTAATAATAAAGGATGGTTTCAAGTTATTGAAGATGATAATAAAATCATTGGTTCAGTTGGAGTCTACAAGATAAATGACTCAACTTGTGAGCTTAGAAAGATGTATCTTTATAAAGAATATCAAGGCAAAAATTTAGGAAAAACTTTGCTAAAAAATGCATTGCAATCTGCTCAAAATTTAGGTTATACTACAATGACACTTCAAACAAATTCACTTTTAACAAAAGCTTTACCACTATACGAATCTTTTGGATTTGAAAAAAATAATGATGAAGTTTGTTCAAGATGCGATATTTCAATGCAAAAAGATATAATGCTTACATAAATAAGCCTTATTATTTTAACTTTCTCACTATTTTTGCCCTTCTAATTCTAAATACTGATTAACTATATTTATTTCTTTATCTCTTATTTTCAATAAAAAATTAACTGTAACACTTCCTATAATTAATAATATGGTAGTTATGTAGATATTAACAATTAATAGATATAATATTGCAAATGATACCACTTGAGCAACAGTTGGGGATTTGCTTCTAATATAAATATATTTTCTTATAAATCCAATGGAATCTTTAATAATAAAATACATAAATACGACTCTTACAGACATAATTACAGTTTTTATATATGTTGAATTAATTGTAAAATTCGTATTATTAATTATTTCTACTATTAGTAAATATGTCACTGAAATGAAATACGTTCTTTTAGAACAACATAAATAGCTTCCAATTTTTTTAAAGTTTTTTAATATATTATATTTCTCTTTACTAGCTTTATTTAAAATATTTAATTTATGTCCTATAAATAATGCTCCAACATAAGACACTAAAGCTGTTCCTACAGGTATAGTTGCAACAAATATATAAAAAGCCATTTTTGTTATTTCTTCATTTAAAGGAAACATTACAGCTACTGAATCAAAATCTTTAAGTAGACTATATCCTGTTAATGTTGATAAATATACATCTACAAGTATTACTACAAAACATCCTCCAATTGATGACCACAATATATCGTCTAATATTGCTCCTTTTTTAGATACAAAAAATCCACATATTAAACCTAGTATAATCCCTTGGCTCATCCATATCGCTGATGGAACATCCCCTATAGCTAGTGCTACAATAATTAAAGAAGTTAAAGAAGATAGTACTGTATATTTAAACCCTATTTTTAAATATAAAATTGAAATAAAAATAGGTACTATTATATCTAAATATATTGAGTACATAAGTCCAGTAGAAATTGCTACTATACTAACTACAACAAAAAGTGCAGATAGCATAGCTGCTTCGGTTAATTTTTTTGTTTTCAAATCTTTCACCTTCATTTGTTTTTAATTATATAACTTTTAGTATAATACTTATTTAATTAAAAGTTAATAGCTAATATAAATAAAGTGCTAAACATCTCTTCTCATTTTCGAAATGAAAGAGCTGCTAATAGCAACTCCTTCATTAATAATATTATTATAACTCTTTGCTTAGTTCTATAAACTTTTCAATATCTTCTTCTATTGTCTTTAAAGAACTTCTCCAGAAATCTTTATCATGAATATCTATTCCCATAACCTTTGTTACATCAGCAATCTTATTTTTCCCTGTTATTGAAAGTAAATTTTCGTAATCTTTAGGGAATGAATCTCCCCTCTTAATATATTCTGCATATAGCCCTTTAGCAAATAATAATCCAAATGCATAAGGGAAGTTATAGAAATTGCTATCTACATAATAATAATGAGGCTTCCAAGTCCACATATATGGATGTAAATATTCTGGATCTAATCCATCTCCATAAGCTTCTTTTTGTGCTTTAATCATAAGCTCTTTTATCTCATCTACAGAAAGCGCACTTTCTTTTCTCTTTTCAAAAAGCCAAGATTCAAATAAAAATCTTGAATATATATCTACTATAACTTGTGTTGAATCACTTATTTCACTTTCTAATATTGATAGAGCCTCTTCTTTATCAGCTTCCTTTATCGCTGCTTTTTTAATAATAGTTTCACAGAAAGTTGATGCTGTTTCTGCAATTGGCATTGGATAGTTAGAGTTTAAAGCACTTTCATTTTTTAAACACTCTCCATGGAATCCATGTCCTAATTCATGAGCCATAGTTACAACATCACTAAACGTATTTCCATAGTTTAATAAGAATCTACTTTCTCCTATAAAGTGAAGGTTTGAACAAAATGCTCCTCCCACCTTACCTTCTCTAGGATATACATCTATCCAGCTATTATCAACTGCTTTCTTTGCAAAATTTGCAAGGTTATCGCTAAATGTTCTAAAGTTCTTTTCTACAAACTTAGCTCCTTCTTCATATGAAAATTCCATATCTTTCTCTATTATTGGAGCATACATTTCATAAAATGGTAATCCATTATTATATCCTAATATTTCAGCTTTTCTTCTTAAATATTTTCTAAAGGTAGGCATCGCTTCTCTCATAGCTGAAAGCATTGCATCTAAAGATTCTTTATCCATTCTTGAATTTACAAGTGTTTGCTCTAATGGAGACTCATATCCCCTAAACTTACATATAGTTAATACTTCACCTTTTATTGCATTTAATGCTGCTGCTACACCTTCTTCAATCTTTTTATATGACTCAATTTCAGCTAAATATGCCTTCTTTCTTACATCTTTATTATTGTCATAAGCCATATTTAAAACTACTGTAAGAGGTAACTCCTTCATTTGTCCATCCTCTTCAATATTCACTTTATGATTTGAAATTAAATTGTTTTTTAACTTTAACCATGCAGTTGATCCTGTATTTTGCATATTAGCAATTATACTCTCTTCTTTATCAGATAAAAGATATTTAGATTTTTCAACAATACTTGTTAAAATAAATTTATGTTCTTTCAATTTTTCTGAAGATTCAATAGCTTCATCTAGATTTTTTAATGTACTTATCCATTTATTTAATTTTGTTTCTGCTTCAACTATATTAGTTAATTTATCGTCTAAAATATCTGAATATTTTAATGCCACACCATTTGTTGTATCTGCACTAATAGTTAAATGAATAAATGCACCTAGTCTATTTGTTATATTTTCTAAATTAGTATAAAAATCAATATACTCTTCAAGTTTTTCTACTTCATTTTCATTATTTTTTACTGTTTCATTTGTCCAATAATTAAAGTTTGTAATTAAATTATCTACCTTTTCTAAATCTCTTTTAAACTCATCAGAATCAAATGATTTATATATTTCTTCTAAACTCCATTTTAATTCCATATTTTTCTCCCCAATCTTTTTAAATTTCATAAGCAGCATTCTATTTCTACTTATTAGGTATATTATATCATTTAAACTACAAAAATCCATATTTTGAAATAATTACGATAAATTATCTATCAAAAAAGAGGATGTCCAAAAACATCCTCCTAAAATTTATCTTTTTTTCTTTAATTGTAGCTTTTCTATCCAACCTTTTTCATAAATAAGTGATATATAACCTATTATTGACATAATTAATGCACCTAAGCAGTCAACTATTAAATCTTTCATAGTATCAACTAAAGCTGCTCTTCCAAGTAAATCTACTCCACCTTCTAGTGCAAATTTTTGCATATTTAATCCTAAAAGACCATCAAAAGTAAACTCATATATTTCCCAAAACACTCCAAGAGTTACTGCAAAGCAGAATGAAAATATAACAACAAATAATGGACTTAAATTAATAGGTACTGTTTCTGTTTTATTTAATAAAGTTACAAAAGAAAATCCTAATGCACCTAGCATAGCTCCACTAAAAGTATGCAGTATAGTATCCCAATGTGGTACATTATAATAAAAACTCTTTACTTCTCCTAAATATATTGCACAATATAAGAATATTGTATAAAGAATTAGCATATTTGAAGGTATTTCTATTTTAAATTTACGTTCAAATACCCCTGGTAAAAACATTGCAACAACACCTAAAATACATTGAGATAAAATAAGTACATAATCATTTTTTGTTCTTGCAAATGGATCACTTGGGTTCATTACTGATGGAGCTACAATCATAGCCCATACTAAAAATATAATTGTTAAAATAAGCGAAATAAGTACGAAATAATTAAATATCTTCTGATAATTTATTTTTTTACCTTTCAAATTTTTCCTCTCCTTATTGTTTATTATGTATAAAACACCTGATTCAATATAATATAACAATTTTCATCAAAAGTAAAATATGAAATTTTAGTTAATTTAAAAAAAAGTAACATATAAGAACCTCTTACATGTCACTTTTAAAATTTTTTTAATAATTTTCTATAAATACCTCAAAGTAACCTTGTGGATGCAAACATGCCGGACATGCCTTAGGTGCCTCATTTCCTTCATAAATATACCCACAATTATTACATTTCCATAATACTGATTCTTCTTTCTTAAATACAGAATCATTTTCTATATTTTCCAATAATTTTCTGTATCTTTTTTCATGTCTAAATTCAACTTCTGAGATTCTTTCATAAGCAATTGCTATATCTAAAAATCCTTCTTCTCTTGCAACTCTAGCAAACTCCGGATAATCAGCACTCCACTCCTCATGTTCTCCATTAGCAGCTGCTTTTAAATTTTTCACTGTTTCTCCATGTAGTGCTACTGGATATGATGCTGTTATTTCTATAGCTTCATCTGCAAATTCATCCTTTAAGAATTTATAAAATCTCTTCGCATGTTCTTTTTCCTGTTCTGCGGTCTCCATAAATATATTCGCTATTTGAACATATCCTTCTTTTTTAGCTGTACTAGCATAGTAAGTATATCTAGTTCTAGCTTGACATTCTCCCGCAAATGACTTTAATAAATTTTCTGCTGTTTTTGTTCCTTTTAACATTGTTAAAACCACTTCCTTTTATACCATTTTATAGTTATATTTTACCATTTATAGTTATATTTTAAAATACTATCTATTTATAAACACTAGGTATTACTTATTTTTTTCTAGTTTATCTAGCTTCTTATTATATAAAAACATATAAAATGATGCTCCAAATATAATTAAATACCCTATTACACTTAAATAATCTGGTAATACTCCAAAAATAACTAAACTTATTATTGCAGAGAATATTATATTAGAATAATCAAAAATAGATATTTCTTTTGAAGGTGCATATTTATATGCTAATGTTACCCCAAATTGTCCAATACTTGCAAAAATCCCCGCTAATATTAAATATACTAATTGAATCATGGTCATAGACTTATAAACTACAATCATAAATGGGAAAATTACAATAGTTGAGAATAATGAAAAATAAAATACTACCGTATAATGTTTTTCTTTCCCTCCTAAAACTCTTAGACAAGTGTACGCTGCCGCAGCACAAATTGCTCCAAGTACGCCTAATAATGATGGAATTATATCTAAATTAAAAGTAGGTTTTATTATAAATAACGCACCTAAAAATGCAATAATTATTGCAATACTCTGTTTTATATTTATTTTTTCTTTTAAAAATAATGCTGAAAAAATTATTACAAAAAATGGGCTTAATTTATTCAACATATTAGCATCTGATAAAACTAACTTATCTATTGCATAAAAATTCAATACTATTCCTATAGTTCCAAATATCGATCTTAATATTAAAATCTTTTGGCTATCCTTTTTTCCAAAAAAACTCTCCTTATTCTTTATAATAAATATTGCTGCAATTATACATGAAACAAGATTTCTAAAAAAAGTCTTTTGAAATGATGGCAAGTCCCCTGCTAGCTTTACAAATGCAGACATCATAGCAAATCCAAAAGCAGATGCTATTATAAATATTATACCTTTTGTCCTATTACTTAGTTCACTCATACTGTTACTCCTTTAATATTTAATTTTCTACATTATATATAATAACTAAAATAACTTATAAATCAAACTTTTAACTATAAAATATCTATAAATAAAAATAAAGTGGAAACCCACTTTATTTTTATTACTATTTCAAACTTTAAAGCTTTCTTATATAATCATCTGTTAATCTAAATGTTGTCCATTCATCCATAGAAATTGCTCCTAATCCCTTATAGAATTTCTTTGAAGGTTCATTCCAATTTAAACAGACCCATTCCATTCTTTTACATCCCTCTTCTCTTGCAAGCTTACCTAATATCTTAAATATTTCTTTTCCTAATCCCATACCTCTATATTCTGATCTTATAAATACATCTTCTAAATAAAGTCCTGAAGTGCCTGTAAAAGTAGAGAAATTATAAAAATAAACTACATATCCTATAGGATTCTCATCTTTCTCAACTATTAAAACTTCTGCTCTTCTTTTTTCAAAAACGTATTTTTTAAGTGACTCTTCTGTTGCGTCTACAGCATTAGATAATTTTTCATACTCAGCTATTTCTTTAATAAATCCTAAAATTAATGATAAATCATTTTCACTTGTTTCTCTTAATGTAAACCCCTCAATATTTGTATTATATCTTCTCATGTTATCCCCCTGTGCGTAATATAAATATCTTCAAATGATATCTAAATTCTAATTAAAATATCATTTATATCATTACTAACTTTTAATCTTTCACTATATACCCATTCTACATCAAATTCTAATGAAAATATTTTTGAGAATGAGTAGTACATACTTATTTCTTGATAATAAATTTCTAAAGCTTCTAAGTTGCCTTTATAACATTCTGGTTTAAATAATTTCTTTTCTTTATTTATAAATAACTCATCAACATATTTTAAAAAGGTCTCCATAAGACTTTCATTTTTAACATCAAAAGGAACTTTTAACAAATCCCATTGAATATCTTCCTTTAAGTTATATCTTTTAATAGCTTCTAATACAATTAGATAATCATTTATATCCATCTTTCGATAATAATTAAGTTTTTCTTCTCTAGTACTCCACAATGCTAACTTCTCTTTTAATGGTAGATTCTTTATATTTAGAATAGCCTCTGAAGGACCAACTACAGCTTTCTCTATTGGTTTATCTATACTCTCTATCTTTTCCTTTATGAAATCAGCTGTATCTCCTACTGAAGCTACATATCCAACATCATATATTCCTTTTCTTCCCGCTCTTCCTGCTACCTGTTTTACTTCTTGAGATGTAAGTTCTCGTATTTCCTCTCCATCAAATTTTCTTATAGACATAAATACGATTCTTCTTATAGGTAAATTTACTCCCATTCCTATTGCATCTGTTGTAACAAGAACTTTAGTATCTTTATTTATAAACTGATTATATTGCATTCTTCTAACCTCAGGTGGTAAATCACCATATATTATACTAGCTTTAATACCTAGATTAGAATATTCTGATGCAATTTCTAAAACTCGCTTTTTAGAGAATACTACTATTGCATCTCCCTCCTGCGCATCTCTAATATTGAAATTCTTATATTCTACTTCTAAAGGAACATTTCTTGTATACTCCTTTATTTCATAATCATCTTTACAATCCTTTAATATCTTTTCAAGTAACTCCTTAGTATTAAGTGCTCCACAAACATGAATTTCTTTACATCTTAAACCTAATAAAGCTCTAGTCCATGCTGCCCCTCTTTGAGAATCACCAATCATTTGAATCTCATCTATTACTGCAATATCATATTCTTCTCTTAAATTAAGTTTTTCAATTGTACATGATAAATGAGTTGCACCTTCTTTAATTATTTCTTCCTCTCCTGTAGCTAAGTTACAAACAACCCCTTCACTGTTAAGCTTTTCAAAGTTTTCTAAAGCTAATATTCTTAAAGGTGAAAGATATATTCCCTTTCTAGCTGTTTTTAATCTCTCTATAGCATTAAATGTCTTACCTGTATTTGTATCACCTAAATGAATAAAGAATTTTCTTTCTATATTTCTAGCATTTATATATTCATTTTTAGGATTATCAGGAAAATTCTTTTCAAACTCCTCTGCTATTATATTAGGAATATGATGTTTTGTAAGTACAGTAATAAATCCAGAGTTTATTAATAAATTATAATTTCCCCTTACAACTTGATAATAGTCAAAATCTGTTCCATTTTTTTTATTATATGATTCAAGTATTCTCTTAGCTGTCTCTTCAAGAAGTTCCTCATACCTCTCTAAAACAACATCATATTCTTTAAACCCTTCAGTTTCCATTTCCAATAGTGTCTTTATTTTTTTCCTTATTGCTGCTTCATGTTCAAAAAGAGCCCCTGCCTTAGAGTGATGAACTATTTCTTCTATTTGAGTAATTTGACTTTTTAATTTTTTAAATTCTCTTTGTGCTGCGTTTTTTTTCATATACTCCCTCCATAAGGATTTTATTAATATATTTATATTGTACAACAAATAAGGGCCGTTTCAAAACAGCCCTTAAAATTTTTGTTAAAACTTTACACTTGATACTTGCCTTACCATATCTAATTCTTTTTCAGACTCTACTTGGATTAATGTTTCGTTCCAATTTTTATCAAACTTAATCTTAAATACTTCAACATCAGCCTTATTACTTACTGGTGCCATTGTTACATACTCAGTTTTATTAATCAGTTTTTGTTCTAAAATTTGATAGTCAATTTTATTTCCGTTTTCATCATGAAAAGTCATTATCTTTTGTTCCAAAATTATCACTCCTTCATCAATAATATTAGTATTGTTCAAAACCTATAAAAATTATAGCTTTAAATTTTATTTATTTTCAAAAAAATTAGAGCTATCTTCTTTGATAGCTCTAACCTTTTATTCTAAAACTTTTATATTTTCCCCATCACTTTCTAGAATGATAGTTCCTTCAAAATCAGTTCTAAGTAAATTAATATTATTCTTTTCTAATAGCTCTAGTATTTCCTTATGAGGATGTCCATAATCATTTCCTTCTCCAACTGGAATAACTGCAATATCTGGTGAAACTTCTTTTATAAAGTCTTCTGATGAAGAAGTAGTACTACCATGATGGCCTACCTTTAATACATCAGCATCAATATTTTCTCCATTAGCAATAACTTGCTTTTCTACAAGTTTCTCTGCATCTCCAGTAAATAAGAATGAATTCTCTCCAAAAGTAATCTTCATAATAGGAGAATAATCATTTAACTCATTATATTTATCATCTACTGGTGAAAAAATTTCTACTTTAGTACCATCTCCTAAATCTATCTTAGATCCATCTCCAGCTTTAATAGTAGTTATTTTTAATCCTTCATTTGTAACAGCATTTATCATTTTTTCAAAAGTCTTAGTAGTATGCTCAACCTTTGGAGAATAAAAGTTTTTAACCTCAAATGCATCAAAAATTTCATCCATTCCACCTATATGATCTTCATGAGGATGAGTTGCAATAACGTGGTCTATAGTTGTTACTCCTATTCCTTTAATATATTCTACTAAGCTGTCTGCCGACTTATTTGGTCCTGCATCTATTAATAAATTTTTACCATTAACTTGTACTAAAGTTGCATCGCCTTGTCCAACATCGATATAGTGAACCTTCATAGTACCAATAGCGCCTGTAGTTGTATTTTTTAGTTCTCCACCAAATGCTATAGTTACTAAAGCAATAATCGCAAAAATCACTGTTGTAATTAATTGAGCCTTTTTGTTTCCTTTGTGCTTCTTCATAGCCTTATCATAGCTATTTTTCAATTTCTTATTATTCATTTAAATCTTTATCCTTCCTATAGTATACGTAAAATAATTTTACATTGTAAATATAAAACTGTCTAGTATAGTTAAAAATCAACTAAATAAAGGAGATGTAAAAAACACCTCCTTCATTTATAACTATGCAGTTACTTCATCAATCATTATATCATCATCCGAATAATATTTTTCTTCATCAAACTCATTTTCACTTTTACTTACGATAAGTGTACATATACAATCCCCAAATACATTTATTGTAGTTCTACACATATCTAGTATTCTATCTACACCCATAATAAGCCCTATACCTTCTACAGGTAATCCAACAGTTCTTAAAACCATAGATAACATTACTAGCCCAACTCCTGGCACTGCAGCAGTTCCAATAGATGCAAGTGTTGCAGTAACTATTACAGCCATTATTTGTCCTATTCCTAATTCAATTCCATATATTTGAGCTATAAAGACAGTTGCAGCTCCTTGCATTATAGCTGTTCCATCCATATTTATTGTTGCTCCTAAAGGTATTGTAAAAGATGATACCTTATTACTTACTCCAGAATCATCCATTGCCTTTTTTGTAACAGGTAATGCAGCCCCACTTGATGCCGTTGAAAAAGTTACAGCTGCAACTTTAGCGAATCTTTTAACAAATGGTACAATGTTTAATCCTGTAAATGCTTTTAATAATCCAGAATATACAACTACAGCATGAACAGCTAAAGCTAATAAAACAACTATCATATATTTAACTAATGATCCAAAAGCTTCAAATCCTGTTGTTGCAAAAGTATTTGCTATTAGTCCAAATACTCCAAAAGGTGCAATAGCCATTACTATATTAACCATTTTTAAGCAAACCTCATTTAAACTTAGCATAAAGGTTTTTACAGGCTTAGCCTTTTCACCTAATATACTTATAGTAGCCCCAAATAAAATTGAGAACGAAATTATTTGAAGCATGTCCCCATCTACCATAGCTTTAATTGGGTTTGTTGGAATTATGCTTATTATTAAATCAGCTATGCTTTGACTTTCTCCTATTGTAGGTTCTTGAAGAACTAAACTTGACATATCTAATCCTACTCCTGGATTAATTAAAAATCCTAGTCCTATAGCAATAGATATAGCAACCGCTGTTGTAAATAAATAAAATACTACTGTTTTGCCCCCAATTCTTCCTAAGCTCTTTATATTTGCAAGTGATGCAACTCCACAAGTTATAGATGCAAACACTAATGGAACTACAAGCATCTTAATAGCACTAATAAATCCTGTTCCTAAAACTTTTAAGATTCCATTTAAAAATACTGTATCTTTTATAAATCCACTTGGTAAAGCTCTAATTGCTAATCCTAAAAGTAATCCTAGCCCCATTCCTATAAATATTTTGGTAGTTAATCCTATTTTATTTTTCATAAAATTCCCCCTTTTTATTTTGCTTATATCTATATATTACCACATAAATGCATAATTTCAAATTTTTTATTCATTTTTCTAAAAATTAAATTCTATTTCCTATTTTATTCATCTTAATATTATATATATATTTAGCATTTATTCTTCATTTTGAAGCTATATTTAAAATTTACTTTTCTTTTTATAATATTATAAATATTATTTTATGAAATTTTACTTTCTATAACTTTCATTTCTCAAAATAAACTTTTCCTGTTAAATAGACCTTTTTTTGTAGCATTTTCTATATTTAGCTTGTTTTATTAAAGATACTTCTCTTTTTTATGCTATAATATTATCTATAAATACATATATAAAGGAACTTTTTAATTATGAATATTTTTAAATCTTTTTTAGAATTTCTTCCTTATCCAGTTTGGATAGAAGACATAAATACTAAAATAATATTCTTAAATAAATCTTATGAAAATTTATATAATACAAAATATAGTGATATCATAGGTAAGACAAATAAAGAAGTTTTTCCCAAAGTAACTGCAACATTATATGATAACCAAATAAAAAGATGTATATCAGAAAAGAAGAGTATAACTTTTAATGTTAATATAGATAATATTTTTGTTGAGTGCATAATCTTTCCTTTATTAAATTCACATAATGAAATACATTCAATAGCCGGTATTATATTACCTATAAACGATAAATTAAAAAGAGAAGAAGAGTTAAAAAAACAAAAAGATATATTAAAAACTATAATAGATTCTTTACCAGAAGCTATATTCTACAAAGATAAAGATTGTAAATTTATCGGCTACAATAAAAACTTTAGTGACTTTTATGAAAAGCTTGGAGTTTATGATTTAATAGGCAAATCTGATTTAGAAATATATCCAAATAAAGAAATTGCCAAAAAATTTCTTGAGCAAGATAAAGAAATTATGAAGACAAAGAAAGCAAAGTCTTCTCAATACTCTATATCTTATAAAAATGATGATGTTAAATTTGAAGAAAACCTTAAAGTTCCTGTCATTAATGAAGATGGTGATGTTTGGGGCATTGTAGGCCTTTCTAGAGATATTACAGATAGAAAAAAATTAGAGAACAAACTAAGATATTTAAGCTATACTGATTATCTTACTGGTTTATATAATCGTTCTAGCTTCGAAGAAAAACTAAACAAATATAATCAAGAAAAATATCTTCCTCTCGGAATAATAATGGGTGATGTCAACGGTTTAAAAATAGTTAATGATACATTAGGCCATCTAGAAGGTGATAAACTTCTTATAAGCATCGCTAATGTATTAACAGATGTTTGTTCAACAAAAGGTTCTGTCTTCCGTTGGGGTGGAGATGAATTTATGATTCTTTTACCAAATAGCAATGAACAATTATGCGAAAATATAATGAGAGAAATTTTACACAAATGCGAAGCTAGTGATTATAAATTTATTCAATTAAGTATAGCACTAGGCGAATCTGTCAAAAGTTCTATATCTCAAAATATATACGATTGTATAAAAGAAGTAGAGGAAAAAGTATATAGAAGAAAATTGTTAGATAAAAAAAGTATACGAAGTTCTATAACAGATTCTTTAATAAAAAGTCTTCAAGAAAAAAATACTGAAACTGAAGAACATACTGAAAGAGTAACTACATACGCTTCTTCCTTAGGAGTTGTGCTCAACCTTAAAGCTTCAGAGTTAGATGAACTCTTTTTAGTTGCTAAGTTCCATGATATAGGTAAAATAGGTATACGTGAAGATATACTTTTAAAACATGGAAAGTTAACATACGATGAATTTATGATAATGAAAACCCATTCCGAAAAAGGCTATAGAATACTTCAAGCTATGGGCGAACTTGAAAATGTAGCTAAATGTGTTTTATGTCATCATGAAAAATGGGATGGTACTGGCTACCCTCTAGGACTTAAAGAGCAAGAGATACCTCTTATATCACGAATAATTTCTATTGCAGATGCTTATGATGTTATGAGAAGTGAGCGTACATACAAGAAACCAATGAGCAAAGAAGATGCTATTTTAGAGTTAAAACATTGTTCTGGTTCTCAATTTGACCCTTTTTTAGTTGATACTTTTATAAATTATGTTTTAAATAATATTTGATTTATCTATAATCAAAAGATAAGGAGATTAATTATGGACAATATCTTAACTACTGAATTGAATAATTTCAAATTGTTATATCCAAACATTGAATTTTATTTTTTCGAAGAAATTGACTCTACAAATAAATTTTGTAAAAGTTTAGCTAATAAAGGCTTCGATAAACCAACTTTAGTATTAAGTGATAAACAAATATGCGGTAGAGGAACAAAAGGTAGAAACTGGCTTTCACCTAAAAATAAAGGACTATGGTTTTCTCTCTTATTAAAACCAGACTTTTCTACTAAATTTCTAAGTATTATCCCTATTTTAACAGCTACTGCTATATATGAGACTCTGTTAGAATTTGATATTAAAGCTACTATTAAGTGGCCAAACGATATTTTTATTAAAGATAGAAAATTAGGTGGTATTTTAACTGAGAGCAATATTTCCAACGAAAAAATAGACTATTTAATAATTGGTATCGGTATTAATATAAATTTAGATATAACCGATTTTGACTTAGAACTTCAAAACAAGGCTACATCACTTAAAATTGCTTATGGAAATGATTTTAATAGGTTTAAGATTCTTAATACTTTCATAAAAAAATTCAGCAATATATATTCAGATATTACCGAAGATAAGATAATTTCTATATTAAAAATTTATAAAGCTAACTCCTGTATTTTAAATAAAGAAGTCAGCTTACATTATAATAATACATATGAAATTGTAACTCCTATCGATATTGCCAATGATGGAAGCCTATTAGTAAAAGACTCTAATAATATAATAAAACAAATTTACTCTGGTGAAGTTTCTCTTAGATTTTAAGAGAAACTTCTAAATCTTTTATATCGCTCGTCTAAAAGAGTATTTATTGTTTTACTCTTCAAAACTTCTAATTCTTTTATTAGCTCTACCTTTATATTTTTAGCAACACTTTCTATATCATTGTGAGCTCCACCTTTAGGCTCTTTAATGACTTTTTCAATTATATTTCTCTCTAAAAGCTCATAAGATGTAATCCCCATATTTTCTGCAACTTCTTTCGATTTTGTTGCATCTTTTAATAATATAGATGCAAAACCTTCTGGTGATAAAATTGAATACACAGAGTTTTCTAACATCCAAACTCTATCTCCAACAGCTAATGCAAGTGCTCCGCCACTTCCACCTTCACCAATTATAATTGATATTATAGGGACCTTAATTTTAGAAATCTCCATTAAATTTCTAGCTATAGCTTCTCCTTGCCCTCTCTTTTCTGCTTCAACACCACAATAAGCTCCTGCTGTATTTATAAAACAAATTATAGGTCTATTAAACTTTTCAGCTTGCTTCATAAATCTTAATGCTTTTCTGTATCCTTCTGGGTGGGGAGAACCAAAATTTCGTTCTATATTTTCTTTTAAATCTCTTCCCTTTTGCATCCCTATTACAGTAACTGGTTCATTTTCTAAAAAAGCAATACCGGCTACCATAGCCTTATCATCTTTATAAGCTCTATCTCCATGAAGTTCTATAAAATATTTAAATATTATATCTATATATTGAAGTGTAGTAGGCCTTTCAATCATTCTCGCTGTTTCAACCCTACTCCAAGCTTTAATGTTTTTGCTCATAGTTACGCCTCCTTGTATCCATGAAGCTTTAAAAGTTTATATAAAGTTCTTTTCATATCTTCTCTGTTAACTATTTTATCAACAAATCCATTTTCTAATAGAAACTCTGCACTTTGGAAGTCATCAGGTAACTTTTCTTTTAATGTTCCTTCAATAACCCTTCTTCCAGCAAATCCAACCAATGCTTTTGGTTCGGCTAAAATTATATCACCTAACATGGCAAAACTTGCGGTAACACCTCCTGTTGTAGGATCTGTTAATACTGTAATATATAAAAGCCCTTCATCATTATGCTTTGCAATAGCACTACTTACCTTGGCCATCTGCATAAGCGAGAAAATACCTTCCTGCATTCTAGCACCACCAGAGGTAGTAAAAATTATTATAGGTAATTTCTCTTTTGTAGCCTTTTCAATTGCTAATGTTATTTTTTCTCCCACAGCAATCCCCATACTCCCCATAAGAAAGTTTGAATCCATTACAGCTATTATATTTTTTATTCCATTTATTTTGCAGTCACCTGTAATTACCGCTTCAATTAGCCCACTTTTCTCTCTATTACTTTTTAACTTTTTCTCGTATTCATCAAAGTTCATAGGATTTCTTGATGAAATACTAGAGTTAAATTCATTGAAAGACCCTTTATCACATATTTGATCTATTCTCTCATAAGCTCCCAATCTAAAATATCCGCCACAGTGATTACAGATTTTATAGTTTTCTTCTAATACTTTTTTGTATAATATTTTTCCACAATTTCCGCATTTAACCCATGTACCATCTGGAACTATCGGTAAATCTAAAGCTTCTTCTTTAGTTAAATTTACTACTCCGTACTGTCTTTTCTTAAAAATACCCATAATAATCACCATACTATAAATTATATTCTGTACTTATAAATGAAGTATCAAAAATACCTAATTTAAATCTTTCATTGTTTAATATGTCTATCTGAAAATCTATATTGCATTCTACTCCTTGTATTACAAACTCATCTAAAGCTCGAATCATTTTATTTATAGCCTCTTCTCTATTATTTCCATGAACTATCACTTTGGCTATCATTGAATCATACACCGGTGGTATTGTATATCCTGGATACACCGCTGTATCTACCCTAATACCATTCCCCCCTGGCACATTTAAAAATTCAATTTTCCCAGGAGAAGGTGCAAAATTCTTATTAGGATTTTCTGCATTTATTCTACATTCTATAGAGTGACCTTTAACATTTATATCTTCCTGATTTATTGACAGTTTCTCACCATTAGCTATTCTCAATTGTTCTTTAACTATATCTACTGAAGTAACCATTTCTGTTACTGGATGTTCTACCTGTATCCTTGTATTCATTTCCATAAAATAAAAGTTCTTATGTTTATCTACTAAAAACTCAATTGTTCCAGCATTTGTATACCCTACTGCTTTAGCAGCATCTACTGCAGCTCTTCCCATCTTTTCTCTTAACTCATCAGAAAGTATAGATGATGGTGCTTCTTCTAATAATTTTTGATTTCTTCTTTGAACAGAGCAATCACGTTCACCTAGATGAACTACATTTCCAAAACTATCTGCAAGTATTTGAAATTCAATATGTCTAGGATTCTCTATAAACTTTTCCATATATACTGAATCATCACCAAAATTAATTTGTGCTTCAGATTTAGCAGTAAAAAATGAATTTTCAAGTTCATCTTCTTTATGAACTATTCTAATCCCTTTACCTCCACCACCAGCTGAAGCTTTTATCATAACTGGATAGCCAATTCTCTTAGCTTCTATTTTGGCTTCCTTAAAAGATTTTACCAGTCCATCACTTCCTGGAACAATTGGTACTCCAGCCTTACTCATAATTTCCCTTGCTTTTGATTTATTCCCCATAAGATTTATAACTTCACTATTTGGTCCTATAAACTTTATATTACATTCTTCACATATAGCTGCAAATTCTGCTTTTTCAGATAAAAAACCAAATCCAGGGTGAATCGCATTGCATTTAGTTATAACTGCAGCACTTATTATATTGCTTTCATTTAAATAGGAGTCTTTTGACTTAGGAGTACCAACACAAATAGACTCATCAGCTAATTGAGTATGCATAGCTTCCTTATCTGCTTCAGAATATATTGCAACAGTCTTTATTCCCATTTCCTTACAAGCTCTTATTACTCTTACAGCAATTTCACCTCTATTAGCTATTAATACCTTTCTTATCATAAAACACCTCTTTATCTTAACCTATCATAAATGTTAATTCAGCTTCACAAGCTTTTTTACCATCTACATATGCTATTCCTTTACCAATACCTGCTACTCCTCTAATTTTAGTTAATTCAACCTCTAGAGTTAAAATATCACCAGGCACAACTTTTTTTCTAAATTTGGCATTATTTATACCACCAAAATAAGCTATTTTCCCTTTGAACTCTTCTCTTTTTAAAAGAGCAACAGCACCTGCTTGCGCTAAAGCCTCTACTATCAATACTCCAGGCATAACCGGTTCTACTGGAAAATGTCCTTGAAAGAAATATTCATTCATAGTAACATTTTTTATTGCAACTATTTTATTTCCTTCTAAACTTTCAACCTTATCTATTAAAAGAAAAGGATATCGATGCGGAATTATCTCCATAATTTCTTTTATATCCATAACTAATCTCCTTAGACTATTTAATTTTAAATATAGTCATACCAAACTCTACTATATCTTCATCTTTTCTTAATACTTCAACTATCTCACCATCAAAATCTGAAGTGATTTCATTCATAATCTTCATAGCTTCAACTATACAAAGTACATCTCCCTTTTTTACTTTAGATCCAACCTCAACATAAGGCTTACCACCTGGTGTTGAAGATGAATAAAATGTACCAACTAAAGGTGACTTAACTTCTTTTAACTCTATATCGATAATATTATTACTTTCTTCTTCCACTACTAATTCTTTTTTAGGTATAGATTTTGAATTAGTATTTCCAACATTAACTTCTTCTTTGTTATTTATTTCTTTAAAACTTACTTCATCATTTTTACTCAATTTTAATTTAAAACCATCATTTTCTAGTTCAAATACTCTTATACTAGATGAATCTATTTCATGTATTAGTTCTTTTATTTTGTTATAATCTAGCACTATAAATTCTCCCTCCATTTTTTAAATATAAGGGTTCCATTATGTCCTCCAAATCCTAATGAGTTTGACATTGCATAATCATACTCTTTTCTTATACCTTCATTAACAACTAAATTTAAGTCACATTCTTCATCTTCATTTTTATAATTTATAGTTGCTGGAATAAAGTCCTCCTCTAATGATTTAATTGATATTATAGCTTCTATAGCTCCAGCTGCTCCTAAAAGATGACCTGTCATTGACTTAGTAGAACTTACGTATATATTTTTATAATCTTCTCCAGTTGCTTTTTTAACTGCTAACGTCTCAACCTTATCATTAATCTCTGTAGATGTACCATGAGCATTTATATAACCAATATGCCTTGAAGAAATATCTGCATCTTTCATCGCTTGAATCATAGCTCTTGCTGCTCCATCTCCATCACTACTTGGTGATGTAATATGATATGCATCACATGTAGTACCGTATCCTACTACTTCAGCATAAATTTTAGCACCTCTTTTTAATGCACTATCTAAATCTTCTAAAATTAATGCCCCTGCACCTTCCCCCATAACAAATCCATTTCTATCCTTATCAAAAGGTATAGATGCTCTATCCTTATCCTCACTTCTGCTCAAAGCAGTAAGTGACTGGAACCCTGCAATTCCGAAAGGTGTAATTGAAGCTTCAGAACCACCAGCAATAATTACATCTAAATAACCATCCTTAATACTTCTATAAGCTTCACCTATAGCATGTGTAGAGGTTGCACATGCAGAATTTAAACTTAAACAACTACCTAAAATCCCATGCTCTATAGCTATTGTTCCAGCTGCAATATTAGCAATTCCCATTGGTATAGTAAGTGGTGATACTCTACTTGGCCCTCTATCTTTTAGTGTATTGATTTGATTTTCTATAGTACCTATTCCACCTATACCACTGCCAAATACAACTCCAACTCTTTCTTTATCTATATTACCTAACTCAAGCTTACTATCTTTTATAGCTTCATTAGATGATATAACAGCAAATTGAGTGTACTTATCCATCCTTTTTGCATCTTTTTTTCCTATATAATCTTCTACATTAAAATTTTTAACTTCTGCTGCTAGCTTAACTTTAAAATCTTCTGTATTAAAATAAGTAATCTGTTCTATACCATTTTTATTCTTTTTTACATTGTTCCAAAATTCACTTACTGAATTTCCTATTGGCGTTATTGCTCCCATTCCTGTAACTACTACTCTTCTTTTCATAAGAAACTCCCTTCTAGTTCATAACCATTCCACCATCAACACTAATTACTTGCCCAGTAATGTAGTTAGATAAATCAGAAGCTAAAAACAATACTAAATTTGCTACTTCTTTTGGTTCTCCTATTTTTTTCATAGGAATACTTTGGATTATGCTCTCTTTAACTTTCTCTGGTAAACCCTTTGTCATATCAGTTTTTATATAGCCCGGCGCAACTACATTTACGTTAACATTTCTTGTTGCTAACTCTCTTGCAATCGATTTTGAAAACCCTATTACTCCAGCTTTCGACGCTGCATAATTACATTGACCTGCATTCCCTGATATACCAACTACTGATGATATATTTATTATTTTTCCATATCTTTGCTTCATCATAATTCCAGAAGCAGCCTTTGTAGTATTAAAAACTCCTTTTAAGTTCACATCTATTACTGAATCAAAATCCTCTTCTTTCATTCTGAGAATTAAACCATCCTTAGTTATTCCTGCATTATTAACTAAAATATCTATGCTCCCAAGGCTTTCCTTTGCTTCTTTAATGAATTCATCAACTTCTCCTCCGTTGCTTACATCGCACTTTCTAGTAAACACTTTAACACCTAGTTCTTTTAACTCATTAATCAAGCTACTTAAATCTTCATTTTCTTTTCTATAATTTATAGCTATATTGGCTCCATTTTTCGCCAAAGTTATAGCTATTTCCCTTCCTATACCTCTTGTGGCTCCAGTAATAACTGCATTTTTATTATTAAGCATTCAAATCACCTACTCCCTCTAATGTTTTATTTAAAGACTTAAGATCTTCAACATTAAATATATTTACTTTAGCTTTATTAGCTCGAGCTATTTCTTTAATGAAACTACTTAATGTTCTTCCTGGCCCTATCTCTATAAATGTATCAATTCCCATATCAATCATTTTTTCTATTGTCTCTCTCCATCTAACAGACGACTTAACTTGCTTCCCAAGAATATCCTTTATATCATCATCTTTTTTTATTTCTTCCGCTGTAACATTATTTATTACAGGTATTTTTATATTACTAAAACTTATGTTACTAAGTTCTTCTTTCAATTTAATAGCTGCCGGCTCTAATAATACAGTATGGAAAGGTCCAGATACTTTAAGACTTATAGCTCTTTTTGCTCCATATTCTAAGCAAAGATTAGCTGCAAAATTCACTGCTTCCAACTCTCCACCTATTACAATTTGGTTTGCTGTATTATAATTAGCAATTTGAACTATACCTTTATCCTTAGACATCTCTATAGCTTCTTCTATTTTTTCTATAGATAATCCAATAATTGCAGTCATTGCACCAATACCTAA
This sequence comes from Clostridium sp. NSJ-145, assembly GCF_021044725.1. Lineage (NCBI taxonomy): Bacteria > Bacillati > Bacillota > Clostridia > Eubacteriales > Clostridiaceae > Clostridium > Clostridium sp. NSJ-145. Next base: position 24,570 of record NZ_JAJNOS010000014.1, on the reverse strand, counting down.
AGGAACAGCTTCCTGCATATACTTTCCTCTCTTTTTTACTAATGCTACTGCATCTTTAAAAGATACGGCCCCTGAGGCAACAAGTGCTGAATATTCACCCAAACTCAATCCAGCAACTACCTCTGCTTCAATGCCTTTATTTTTTATTACTTCTAAAGCCGCAATAGACATAGTAAGTATTGCAGGCTGAGTATTTTCAGTAATATTTAACTCTTCAGCATCACCATTAAAAGTTAAGTTCTTTAAATCAAAATCTAATACTTCATTAGCATCATCAAAAATTCTTTTTGCTTCTTGGAAATTTTCATATAACTCTTTTCCCATTCCTACATACTGTGAACCTTGCCCTGAAAATACAAATGCTACTCTCATATGTCCTCCTTATTTTATAAGGCTTTTCTTAACTCCTCATATTCATTAAATATCTCTTCAATTATCTCTTTAACACTTTGCTTTTTAGAAACCATTCCACTTATTTGACCTGCCATTAATGAACTATTGTCAACATCTCCATCCTTTACAGCTCTTCTAAGCGCTCCTCTTCCTAACTCTTCTAGCTTCTCTGCTGATACATTGCTAGCCTCTAACTTTAGAAACTCTCTAGCTAATCTATTTTTTATTACTTGAACAGGATGACCTGTAACTCTTCCAGTAACTACTGTATCTATATCCTTAGCTTTTATAACAGCATTTTTATAATTTTCATGAATTGTACATTCATCTGAAACTAAAAATCTAGTTCCCATTTGAATTCCTCTTGCTCCAAGAGCAAAAGCTGCTGTAATCCCTCTTCCATCACAGATTCCTCCTGCTGCTATTACAGGAATATTAACTGCATCCACGACTTGAGGAACTAATACCATAGTTGTTAACTTTCCAACATGACCACCTGATTCGCATCCTTCTGCTATAACTGCGTCAGCTCCAGCTCTCTCCATCCTTTTAGCTAATGCAACTGATGGAACTACAGGTATAACCTTGATTCCAGCTTCTTTCCACATACTCATATATTTACCTGGATTTCCCGCTCCAGTAGTTATAACCTTAACACCTTCTTCTACTGCAATCTTAGCTAATTCTTCTGCGTTATCAGAAAGTAACATTATATTTAAACCAAAAGGTTTATCTGTTAACTTTTTAGTTTTTCTTATTTCTTCCCTAATATAATCTACAGGAGCTGTTGCTCCTGCGATTATACCTAACCCTCCAGCATTTGAAACTGCTGAGGCTAATGAACTATCTGATACCCAAGCCATTCCCCCTTGGAAGATTGGATATTTTATATCTAACATTTTACAGATATCATTTTTCATAAAATCTACTCCAATCTATTATTTTGTTACAGATTCCACAAATTTTACTGCATCTCCAACAGTTTTTATATTTTCAACATCTTCCACTTTTACATTAAACTCATCTTCTAACTCCATAATAACTTGGAATAAATCTAATGAGTCTGAATTTAAATCTTCTATAAATCTTGTTTCTAAAGTTATGTTTTCCTCTTCTATTCCTAATTGATCTGCTACTATTCCTCTAATTTTTTCAAATATCATAATAAATTCCTCCAAATTCAAATTTAATTTTTTATTTTATATTTAAAATTCTATTAATGTTCCTGCCCAAGTTAATCCGCCACCAAAGGCAGCTAAAATTATCTTATCACCTTTTTTTATAAGTTCCTTTTTCACCATCTCATCTAATGCTATTGGTATACTAGCTGAAGATGTGTTTCCATATCTCTCTAGATTTATATAAAATCTATCACTAGTTATTCCTAATCTCCTTGAAGCTTCATCAATAATTCTTGAATTTGCTTGATGTGGTATTATATATTTTATATTCTCTATCTTTTCTCCTGATTTCTCTAAAAGATTATTTACTATGATTGGTATTATTGATACTGCGAATCTAAATACCTCTCTACCTTCCATATCTATATATCTTTTTTCTTCATCACACTCTTTTACAAATGGATTATTTAAAGAAAGACTTGTGCTAGTCAAAGCTTTTACTCCTCTTTCTCCATCAGAACCAAAATAAGTACCGATAATTCCACATTCATCACTAATTTCTAAAATTGCAGCTCCTGCACCATCTCCAAATAAAACACAAGTATTTCTATCTTTCCAATCTACAATTCTTGATAAAACTTCCGCTCCAATCACTAATGCTCTAGTTTTTTCATTAATTTTTAGTAAACTATTAGCTACTATAAGACCATATACAAACCCCGAGCATGCTGCAGATATATCAAAAGCTGTTGCATTTGCACATCCTAATCTTTCTTGTACACTACAAGCTGTAGATGGCATTATTCTATCTGGCGAAGTAGTGGCTACTATAATTAAATCAATATCTTCTGAAGTATACCCACTATTTTCTAGAGCTTCTTCGCTAGCCTTAACAGCAAGATCTACTGTACCTTCACCACTAGATATTCTTCTTTCTTTAATACCAGTTCTTTTTATTATCCACTCATTAGAAGTGTCTACTAATGATGATATATATTCATTACTAACTACATTACTTGGGCAATAATGTCCTATTCCTACTATCTTAACTCCTTTCATATCAGTCCTCTTCTCTCATTTTATTTAATTCAATATCAAATATTTTGAATATCAAATTATTTGTATAATAATACTTTTCCCCAATATTGTCAACATTTATATTTTTTATAAAAACCTTGTGTTTTTTTACTCATACTACTATAATAGCATTATTGCTTTGATTATCAAACTATTTATTTAAAGGAGTTTATTATGAAAATTAAACCATTAATAATCGGAGATTTAATAACAAAATTACCCATAATACAAGGAGGTATGGGCGTAGGTGTATCATTGTCAAACTTAGCTGGGAATGTTGCAAAACATGGCGCTATAGGTGTGATATCTGCCGCTCATGCCGGATATATGGAGGACGATTTCGAAGAAAACACAACTGAAGCTAATATACGAGGATTAAAAAAACATATAAGAAGAGCTAAAGAAATTTCATTTAATGGAATAATAGGTGTAAATATAATGGTTGCAACTAATTATTATAAAGAACATATCAAAGCCGCTATAGAAGGTGGTGCTGATTTAATAATATCTGGTGCTGGTCTACCATTAAAGCTACCAGAGTTTATAGGTGAAAGTTTAATTAAAATAGTTCCTATAGTTTCATCAGCTAAAGCTACTAATGTTATATTGAAGTACTGGTATAAACATTATAATAAAACTGCTGACGCTATAATAGTTGAAGGTCCACTAGCTGGTGGCCATCTAGGTTTTAAAAAAGATAACCTGGAAGATGAAATAAAAAATTTTGATAAATCCATCAAAGAAGTTATACAAGAGATATCTAATTTCGAAAAAATATTCAACAAAAAAATTCCTGTTATAGTTGCCGGTGGAATCTTTGATTCTGATGATTTAAAAAAATACTTATCTTTAGGTGCTAGTGGTGCTCAAGTAGCTACAAGATTCGTTGCTACTCATGAATGTGATGCTCATATCAACTTTAAAAATGCATACATAAATAGTACCAAAAATGACATTGAATTAGTAAAGAGCCCTGTTGGTATGCCAGGTAGAGCTTTAAGAAATAAATTTACTGAAACTTTAAAAAAAGAAAATATACCCGTAAAAAAATGTTATAATTGTTTAATTCCTTGTAATCCTGCCACTACCCCTTACTGCATCTCAGAAGCATTAATCACAGCAGTAAAAGGAGATACAGATAACGGATTAATTTTTTGCGGCTCAAACGCACATAGAATTAACTCAATTACTTCAGTAAGTGATGTATTATCAGACCTTACTAAAAATCTTGAAATATCATAATTTATTTTTTACTCCTATTAAAATTAATTATTTATTAACTTTTTATTTACGATAATAAATTGTCCCATTAATATTTTTATACTATAATATACATAATTAATATTTTTAGGAGTGATAAAATGAATTTTTTAAAAGGTTCTTATGGAGTAGATTTATTATCTTTATTCCTTATTTTATTATCTTGTATTTTAAATATATGGGATATTACTAGAATATTTTCTATTGCATTGTTAATATTTGCTTTTTATAGAGCTTTTTCAAAGAAAATATATAAACGAAGAGAAGAATATAATATATTCTATACTTATACAAATAAACTATTATCAAAATTCGGGAAATCCCTTCCTTACAATATACCAGTTTATGACCTAAATAACATTTCTAAAATATTTGAAAACTTTAACTATTGGTTAAATCAAAAGAAAAACTATAAGATTACAAAATGTCCAAACTGTAAGCAAAAATTAAGATTACCAAGAGGAAAGGGAAATATAGTTGTAACTTGTAAAAAATGTTCAACTAAATTTGATTTTAGAACTTAAAAAAAATGCTATTGCTCCTTTAAAACTGCAATAGCATTTTTTCATTATTTATAATTATAATTTCCACTTAACTTATGTACTTTTTATAAGCTTTTGTAAAATATCTAGAATTTTAAACTCTGGAGCTTCTTCTCTTAATTTATCTAATTCTACTAGATTCTCTTTAGCCTTTTCAATTGCTTCTCTATCAATATACTCATTTACAAAGTCGTCATTACAATATAATTTATATTTATATATGCTCTCCATATCTAAAACTTCTACCATTTTATATTATTTTTTCATCAATTTCTCCTTACAGTTAAAATTTTCTAAATTTTATTATTTATAGTATATAACCTTTATACCTCTTTGTCATTAGGATAATAATTCCTATAAGCTACTGTTGAATCCACTTTTTCCTTACTTTTTAAACTTTCCTTTCCTTTGCTTTTTGCACCTTTATTCTTTTTTACCACCGATACTTCACCTCTTATATATTAATTGCTATTATAAATTTTTATATTTATAATATGTCACTTTATTACTAATACTATTATTAATATAATTTATATTCTTTTATAAGGAGATATCAAAATGAAAAAATTAACATTTATTCTTTTAGTTTTTTTACAACTTAATTTAATTAGTAATATAGTTTATAGTTTATCTGTATTTAATGCTTATGATTTTAAATCTTATGATTATCAAGAACCAACCTACAAAATAATGTTACCTAAATGGTGGAATAACTAAAATAAAAGCTTGAGAAGAGCCAAATACTCTCCTCAAGCCTTATTACTTATTATTTAAACTACTGTTTAACACCTTTAGCAATTAGATTTATAAGAATAACTATTGTATTTTTAGAACTGATCATATCTTTACTTTGCTTTAACAAATGAGCTAGCTTAGGATTAACTCTGGATAAATTCTTAATATCTTCATTTGTAATATTCATTTCTCCTGCAATGCTTCCAACGCCAACTATATCACTATGGATAGCTACAGCCTCAAAATCTAATCCATTAAATCCTCCTAGTTTTAGTATTCTTAAAAGCTTTCTTCCAACTTCCCTATTCCATCTAGCTTTCTTCTCTAGTCTCCCAAGTATATTTCTTTCATTTTTTAATATGTCCGGTTCACTTATTCCCCATACCCCTCTATCTGAATCTATAACTGAAACTATACCTCCATACTTTAAAACCCTATAGATCTCTTTACTTGCAGCTATAGGATCATCTAAATGTTGAAAAACAAATCTACTTACTACAAAGTCATATTTTTCACCATCAAGACTATTATTATAAATTGATTCTTCTTTGAATTCCACTCTACCTTCATATTCGCTTAGATTCTCTTTGGCAAATTTCATAAAATCACTATCTGGCTCTAATAAAGTAACTTTGCAATTTGGCAAATTTTCTAATAAAAGCTTTGAAAAAAATCCTGGTCCTCCTCCTAAATCTAGTATTTTCATACCATCTTCTAACCCTAACCATTTCAAAGTTCTAAATTCTTTTTCCCATCCTAGGCTAACTTGTCTTTCTAATCTATTTATTTCAGCCTTAACTCCTATTAAATTATAAAGGTCACTATAATTCACAATTAACTCCCATTAATATTATTTGTATTCATATTATGATTAAAACTTAATATTTGTTAATTTTATAGTATCATTCTATTATTAATTCTATTTATAATAAAAGAGATTAATTTAAAATTATAAAATTTAAAATTAATCTCTTAACTATAAATATTAAAATAATGATAATTGGTTTGTCTCAGACATTCCTTCTAAACATCCATGATTGCTTAAAGTTTCTATAACTGTTTTAGAAACCTTAGTTCTAAGTCTTAAATCTTCCTTAGATATAAATTCTCCATTAACTCTTGCTTCAGCTATTGCTTTAGCTGCATTTACTCCAACTCCCTGAAGAGAGCTTAGTGGAGGTCTCAATGAATTATCTACTATTAAAAATTTAGTTGCATCTGATTCATATAAATCAACCTTAAGCATCTTAAATCCTCTTTTATACATTTCAAAAGAAAGTTCACAAACAGTAATTAATCCCTTATCTTTTACAGTTGCACTATTTCCAAGTGCATACAATTCTTGTAATTTTGCATGAACAGCCCCTTCACCTTTGCAAATCAAATCTGCATCAAAGTCATCAGCTCCTCTTACTGTAAAATATGTTGCATAATAAGCAAGTGGGTAATAAACTTTAAAGTAAGCAACTCTAACAGCCATCATTACATACGCAACGGCGTGTCCCTTCGGGAACATGTACTTAATTCTTTTACAACTTTCTATATACCAATCCTCAACGTTATTTTCTTTCATGGTCTTTTCAAACTCTTCAGTAAGCCCCTTACCTTTTCTTACACTTTCCATTATTGTAAAAGCAGTTTTAGGAGCTACGCCTTTATACATAAGATAAACCATAATATCATCTCTTGTAGCTATACAGTCTCTAAGTGTTGTATATCCTTCCTTAATAAAATACTGAGCATTATTAAGCCAAACATCAGTACCATGTGATAAACCTGATATTCTTACTAAGTCCGAAAAAGTTTGTGGTTGTGTATCCACAAGCATTTGCCTAACGAATTTAGTTCCAAACTCCGGCAACCCATATGAACCAACTTCACACTCTAATTCCTCTTTAGTAACTCCTAAAGCATCAGGAGATGTAAATAATGATAATACTTTTTTATCATTCAACGGTATAGTCTTAGGATCTACTCCAGTAATATCTTGAAGCATTCTAAGTACCGTCGGATCGTCGTGTCCAAGTATATCTAACTTAAGCAATCTACCTGATATTGAATGATAATCAAAGTGTGTTGTTGTAACATCTGACGTTGAATCATCTGCTGGCCTTTGTATTGGTGTGAAGTTATATACTTCTGTATAATTAGGAACAACCATAATACCACCTGGATGTTGCCCTGTAGTTCTTTTTATTCCAGTACATCCTATAGTCAATCTTTCTATTTCTGCTTGTGATACTTGCATACCTTTTTGATCTAGATATTTTTTAACAAATCCATAGGCTGTTTTTTCAGCTACTGTACCTATTGTTCCAGCTTTAAATACATATCCTTTACCAAATAATACTTCTGTATACTTATGAATATCCGCTTGGTTATCTCCTGAGAAATTTAAGTCTATATCTGGCTCTTTATCACCTTCAAAACCTAGGAATGTTTCGAAAGGTATATCATGCCCATCTTTAATATAAGGAACACCACAATCTGGACAATCTTTATCTTCTAAATCCGCTCCAGAACTTACTGATCCATCTAAGAAGAAATGTGACTTTTTGCATTTCGGACAAACATAATGTGGTGGTAATCCATTAACTTCTGTTATATCTGACATAGTAGCAACAAAAGAAGATCCAACAGATCCTCTTGATCCAACTAGATATCCATCAGAATATGACTTTGCCACTAACTTTTGTGCAATAAGATAAAGAACAGCATATCCATTATTAATAATAGAATTTAATTCTTTATCCAATCTTTTTTGAACAACTTCTGGTAAATTCTCTCCATAAATTGAGTGTACTTTATTCATGGTCATATTTCTAATATCATCATCAGCACCTTCAATTTTAGGTGGATATGTTTCATCTGGTATAGGTTTTACTACATCTATAGAATCTGCTATTGCTTGTGGATTCTTAATTACTACCTCTTTAGCAATTTCACTACCTAAATACGAAAACTCTTTTAACATTTCTTCGGTAGTTTTAAAATATAGTGGTGGCTGGTTATCTGCATCACCGAAACCTTGCCCTGCCATTATTATTCTTCTAAAAGCTTCATCATAAGGTTCTAAGAAGTGAACATCTCCCGTAGCCACTGTCGGTTTATTTATTTCCTTTGCTAAATTATAAATCTTTCTGTTAATTTCCTTTAACTCATTTTCATCCTTAACATTACCTTTTTCTATTAGATATGCATTATTTGCTATCGGTTGAATTTCAACATAATCGTAAAAACTCATTATCTCTTTAATTTCTTCATCACTTTGACCACCAAGCACAGCTCTATAAATTTGCCCTGCCTCACAAGCTCCACCAATTATTAAGCCATCTCTCATTTCCATAAGTCTTGATTTTTTAGTTCTTGGCCTCCTAAAGAAGTTATCTATATGTGCCTCTGAAACCAGCTTATATAAATTTTTTATACCTTCTTGAGTTTTAGCTAATATAATTATATGATATGTCGGTAATTTTTTTATATCAACTTTATCCAAGAATACCTTATTAAGCTCTGTTAAAGTTTCAACTTCTAACTCTTCTTTTATCTTCTTAATACACTCTACTAAAATATCAGCTGTAGCTTTAGCATCATCTACCGCTCTATGATGGCTTTCAAGTTTAACACCTAAATATTTTGCTACTATATTCAATTTTACCGACTTTAATTCTGGATATAAAAATCTACAAACCTGTACTGTATCAACTACTGTAGGTGAGAATTCTAATCCCATATCATTACAATTTTTTGCTATAAAACTACAGTCAAAGCTTGCATTATGTGCAACTACAACTGAATCTCCAATAAAGTCAATAAACCTTGGTAATACATCATGTATACTCTGTGCATCTCTTACCATATCTTCAGTTATTCCAGTTAATTCTGTTATCTTATATGGTATAGCTCTTCTTGGATTTACAAATTCACTAAAGTTATCTATTATTACTCCATTTTTTATCTTAACAGCACCAATTTCAATTATAGAATCATTTTTCGGAGAAAACCCTGTTGTTTCTAAATCAAACACTACATATGTATCATCTAGACTTTGTCCTTTTTCATTTAATGCTAATGGTACTCCGTCATCTACTAAGTATCCTTCAACACCATATAGTACCTTTATCTTATTTTTCTTAGCAGCACTTTGGGCATCAGGGAATGCTTGAACAACTCCATGATCTGTAATTGCAACTGCTGAATGTCCCCACTTAGCAGCTCTTTCTATTATCTTACTTACAGGGGTAACTCCATCCATAGCACTCATAGTAGTATGGCAATGAAGCTCAACTCTTTTTTCTTCAGCTCCATCCATTCTTTCTATCTTTTTCATCTTTAAAATATCTCTTCCCATAAGTACAACTTCTCTTGCATAAGAATCATAAACAGCTTCTCCTCTTACTTTGCAATAAAGTCCCTTTTTAATATTATCAAGAACTTCTTCTTTTTCTTGAGGTTTTAAGAAGCATTTAACAATTATTGATCCTGTAAAGTCTGTTATATAGAATGTTAATATTATCTTTCCAGTCTTTGTTTCCATAGTCTCTACTTTAAAGACTTCTCCAAGTACAGCTACATACCCAGAAGTTTCATTTATATCTCTAATTGCAGTAGCCTCAATAGAAATATTTCTACCGTAAATGGCATTCTCTGCTTTAGCTTCTCTTTTATATGTATTTTCCTTCTTTTCATATGGTTTCTTCTCAGCTGGCTTACTAGCAGGTTTTGTAACTTGCGGAGCTACACTTACCTCCTTAGCCCTATCTGACATAGCCTTTGCAATTAATTCTCTTTCTTTTCTCGCTGCTTCTTCTGGATCTATTATAACTTCCATCGATGGATCGAATTTTATTTCTATTCTACAATTAATTCCAAATATAATTTTTATGCTATTCTCTATATTTTTACTACCATCTTTAGAATTTAAATGCTCTGTAAGTTTATCATATCCATTAAGAACTAAAACCTTATTATCTTTTACTATCTTCTTACAATTCAACAATAAAGTTTTACATAAAGGCGTCTTCTTAATTATATCTGATACACATTCTACCCAATGATCATTTATTACTTCTTCTAAGCTTATATCACTAGCATCTCTATAGAAGATTATTTCAACAGTAATTTTTATCATAAGTGTTCTACATATAATATTTTTTATTAGTTGTTCCTCTTCTATAGCTAATTTTTCTTTTCCTCTTAAAACTACTTTCAATATATTGCTCTTTTTTAAAAATTGAAATTTTATTATTTTAAGTTCTTTATCTTCTAAGCTCTCATGTTTATTTATTTCAAGGGTTAACTTTTTTAAAACATCTTTGCCCATCTTATACCCCCAATCAACTTTATCAATAAGTAACTACATTATTATAACACAAATTTATTTTTCTTAAATAAATTTAGAACTTGTATTAATTTCTAACTATATACACTATAAATTAAATAGTTTAAATCTATTTAATAAATTATTATTATTTTCATTATTCCTTTTTATTAATTCTTCAATATTTCTTCCCTTTATCAATGCTATGACTATAGGAGACAATGCTACTAATCCATCTCTATACCCTAGTTCAACCCTATCATTTAATGTAGCTTGATTTAGATTTATAGTTCCCATTCCTTGAATAGTTTCTAAATGAGCAGAAGGATATATTTCTATTATATTGTTATCTTTAAAATACTTTTTATCAATTTTATCTTTATGTGACAAATAAATTACTATTATAAGGTCACACTTGTGATTAATTACTGGTTTTATTGGAACATTATCAGCATTTTTATTTGGATACTTAGGATTATTAATTCCTCCATCTGCATATTTATATCCTTTAAACTGTATTGGTTTAAATATAAAAGGAATTGCACAAGATGCTAATGTTATGTCTATTACTTCATCTTCTGAATAATCATTTAATCTAAAATATTCAGGATGCCCTAAGTTAATATTATAAGCACAAGCATATATAGTTCTATTACACTTCTTTATTTCATTCATATTTATATATTCTTCTATAAACTGTTTCACTCCTGATTGTGATAATAAGCCTATGTCTCCCTGTCTAGCTAGATGAGTCTCAATTGTAGCTTTCTCACCAGTATATATTCTTTTAACTGCATCAGATATATTTTTATTTCGTATACTATCTTCATTTAAAATAAATCTTGAATAACTAACATTTGCCCAACTTGATTCTAAAACATTGCTATCATCCATAGAAAACATTAAACCATTAACCGTTCCTATAGATGTTCCAGATATAACAGATATATTTTTAACTATATCTAAATCCCACATAGCCTTAAAAACGCCTGCTTCATATGCACCTTTTGCCCCTCCCCCAGATAAAACTAGACCTATGTTTATATCATCTATTTTCTTAGTAATCATATTCAAGTATCACCTCTCACAATTTTATAATAAATAATATTACTTCATAGTACATATATTAACTAACATTTATTAATTCTTAACTTTAAATTCTAAATTAAACAGAGGATACATTTCAATTTTAAAATGTATCCTCCGTTTATTAAAGTTTCTCTATTTCTTTCATTAACTCTTCAATTAAGTCTTCTTCCTTAACTTTCTTAATTATTTCTCCCTTTTTGAAAATTAATCCTTCACCATTTCCTCCAGCAATACCTATATCAGCTTCTCTTGCTTCCCCTGGGCCATTAACAACACAACCCATTACTGCAACCTTTATATTTTTATCACAATTCTCAAGTCTCTTTTCAACTTCTTCTGCAATTTTTATAAGATTGATTTGAGTTCTTCCACAGGTAGGGCAAGATACAAATGTCATACCTTGCTTTCTTAAGCCTAAAGCTATAAGCATTTCTTTTGCAACTTTTATTTCTTCTATAGGATCGCTTGTTAATGACACTCTAATTGTATCACCAATACCTTCAGCTAATAATGTTCCTATCCCTAAAGTTGACTTTATAGTACCACGGAATACAGTTCCTGATTCAGTAACACCTAAATGAAGTGGATAATCACATTCTTTGCTCATTAATCTATATGCTTCTATCATCATAGGAACATCGGAAGACTTTATAGATATTACTATATCAAAAAAGTTCAATTCTTCTAATATTTTTACATGTCTTAAAGCAGATTCAACTAAACCTTTTGCTGTTGGTCTACCATCTCTTTCTAGTATATCTTTTTCTAAAGAACCTGAATTAACACCAATTCTTATCGGAATATTCTTTTCTTTAGCCGCTTCAGTAACTATTTTAACTCTTTCAACATTTCCAATATTACCTGGATTTAATCTTATTGCAGAAACGCCATTTTCTATAGATTTAAGCGCTAATCTATAATCAAAATGTATATCTGCAACTACAGGCATAGGAGAATTTTCACAAATCTCCTTTAAACTTTCTGCAGCTTTCATATCAGGTACTGCACATCTTATTATTTCACAACCTGCTACATGTAATGCTCTTATTTGATTTAAAGTAGCTTCTACATCTCTTGTATCTGTATTAGTCATAGATTGAATACTTACTGGTGCATCTCCACCAACATAAACATTTCCGACTTTAACTTTTCTTGTAATTCTTCTTTCCATTTATTCATCTCCTAAAGTTTAACTGGGAAAATTATATCCTTCAATGTTACTATTATCATAAATCCTATTAATATCATAAACCCAACATAATTTACAGCTCCTACTATCTTATCTGGGACTTTTCTCCTTGTTATTAATTCTATAAGCAAAATTACTGTCCATCCACCATCTAATGCTGGGAATGGCAATAAATTAAACACTGCTAAATTTATACTTATAAATGCTAAGAAATATGCAAGTGTATATAGCCCATTTTTAGCTGCTTGCCCTGAAATTTTTATTATTGTTACTGGCCCACCAACGTCTGTCTTAAAGTTTAACTTACCTGTTACTAGTAATTTTAAACTTTTATACGTTTGCCCAACTAAAGATATTGTTTCATTAAATGTTGCTTTAATTGCCTGCCCTATTGTAGGATTTTCTACAGCAGAATAATAAAATCCTATTTGGTATATTTGACTACCATTCTCTTCTACCAACCTAGGTGTAATAGATAAATCTACTTTTTCTCCATTTCTATCAACTAATAAATTTACATTATCACCTTTAGATAATTGAATCTCTATAGAAACATCACTAGGCGTGAATACTCTTGATCCATTAATCTTTAAAATAGTATCTCCTGCCTGTAAGCCTGATTCTAAAGCTGGAGAATTCTCTACTACCTTACTTACTGTTTGTGTACTAAATCCTCTATTGAAGAAAAATACTGTAAAAATTACTAAAGCAAAAAGTATATTCATAATTGCTCCAGCAAGAATAACTGAAATTCTTCTTAATGGTGATTTACTTGAGAAGCTTCTTTCATCATCTACTACTTCTTCTTCACCTAACATCTTAACATAACCACCAATAGGAAATAGTCTTAATGAATATTGTGTTTCTTTTCCCTTATGAGAAAAAATCTCTGGTCCCATTCCAATTGAAAACTCTTCTACTTTTATGCCATTTACCTTAGCCATTATGAAATGTCCTAATTCATGAACTATTATAAGCAAACTAAAACCAAGTATCGCTGCTATTATATACACTTATTTTCCTCCTAACACCATTTATTTCTAATGTATTTTCTTACTCTGCAATCTAAATCTATTATATTGTCTAAAGTTAATTCATTATTTTTTTCATCTTTAAAGTGTTCTAATGATTCCTCAATTATTTCAGCTATTTGTAAGAATTTAATTTTTTCTTCTAATAATAATGCTACAGCCTCTTCATTTGCACCATTTAAAATAGTTGTAGCAAGACCACCTTCTTTTCCTGCTTTATATGCAAGTTCTAAACATTTAAAAGTATGTAAATCAGGCTTTTCAAATGTTAATGTAGCAATTTCATAAAAACTTATAGGTTTTGCAATTCTCTCGATTCTTTCTGGATAATTTAATGCATATTGAATTGGTAATCTCATATCTGGTGAACCTAATTGAGCTATAATACTAGCATCTTTATATTCTACCATAGAATGTATTATACTTTGAGGATGTACTACTACCTCAATATTATCATAATCACAGTCAAATAAGAAATGTGCCTCAATAACTTCTAATCCCTTATTCATCAAAGTAGCAGAATCTATTGATATCTTCTTCCCCATATTCCATTTAGGGTGTTTTAAAGCTTCATGTACAGTAACATTTTTAAGTTCCTCTATTTTTTTACCTCTAAAAGGTCCACCTGAAGCTGTTAAAATTATTTTATTTATATCTTTTGAAGTATACCCACTTAAAGACTGAAATATAGCACTATGCTCAGAATCCACTGGAAGTATTTTTACTCCCATTTCTCTTGCTTTGTCCATTACAAGTTCCCCTGCTACAACTAAAGTTTCTTTATTAGCAAGAGCTATATCTTTTCCTGCTTCTATAGCTGCCATAGTAGGTCTTAAACCAATCATACCAACTACCGATGTAACTACTGTATCAATTTCATCTAATGAAGCTATTTCTATTAATCCTTCTATACCTTCTAAAACCTTTATGTCAAGATCATTACTACTACAATAATTTTGTATTTCTTTAGCACAATCTTTATCCATCATAGCCACATATTTAGGTGAAAATTCTTTTATAATTTCAATTACCTTCTTAACAGAAGAATTTGCTGTAATCCCTATAAGATTTATTTTATTAGTTGAATTTCTAATAACATCTAGTGTCTGCGTTCCTATGGAGCCTGTAGCTCCTAAAATAGAAATGTTTTTCATTTTTACCTCCTACGTTTTTAATTTATATGTTTTACTAAACAATATAAATTATGTAATTCCTTATTGATATTTTATATTATTCCTTTCAGAAAAACAATTAATGTTACCTTCTTTTAATTATATATTTAAATTTGTAAATACATTACTTATTTTTTAATATAAAGAATACTAAAATAGGAGCCATTAAAAATAGCTCCTATTTTAGCATTATTTATATTTTAACAATAAAAGTTAAATAATAAAATACTACCATTCCATTAAATAAAATAGAGTCAAATCTGTCCAATATACCACCATGTCCTGGAATTATATTACCATAATCTTTAATACCAACAGCTCTTTTAACTGAAGATGCTACTAAATCTCCAAACTGTCCCATAATTCCGCATAAAGCTCCAATTAAAAAGTAATGAATTAAATCTACTCCAGGTACATATTTACCAATTATCATCCCAAAAATTCCACATCCTATAACACTTCCTAGAAATCCGCCTAAAGCACCTGCTATAGTTTTTTTTGGACTAACTTTTGGACATAACTTTTTCTTGCCTAGATATTTTCCACTATAATATGCTAAAGTATCACAAAGCCAAGATCCAATAAATACTAGCCATATTAAGTATTGTCCTCCTACCTTATTATTGATAATAGGTAAAAAACTAAATAATATTCCTACATAAATAAATCCCAAAATAGTTACAGCTACATCCATAAATGAATACTTTAAGTCTATAACTGGAATTATTAAAGCTATTACAGTTATAAAAATAAGAATATATAACATATTTTCAAAATTATTATTGATTAAATAATATATAGCTAATAGAATATATCCTATTATTGGTAATGTCTTTATCTCTTTGCTTTTAAGCGCATTGTAAAACTCGTATAATCCAACTGCTGAAATTACTATTGTAAATAACTTTAATGGCATTCCCCCCAAAAATACAAATATTAATAGGGGAGCAAGTATTAGCGCTCCTAAATATCTACTATTTGATTTCATATATCCACCTCAATTATTATACTCCACCAAATCTTCTATCTCTATTTTGATAATCATAAATAGCCTTTTGTAAATCGGATTCACTAAAATCAGGCCAATTTACATTAGAATACCAAAATTCTGAATAAGCACATTGCCATAACAAGAAGTTACTTATTCTTTGCTCTCCTGAAGGTCTTATGATTAAATCTGGATCTGGCGAATTTTTTGTGTATAGATAATTATTAAATAAATCTTCGTCTATATTTTCTTTATTTATCTTTCCAGATTCTATATCAGAAGCTATATTTTTTACAGCTCTAACTATTTCATCTCTACCACCGTAATTAAAAGCAACATTTAAAACTATTCCTTTATTATCTTTTGTTAATTCTATTGCTTCATAAATTTTATTCTTAACTTGATCTGGTAAAGCATCAACATCACCTAAAATTCTTAAAACAACTCCATTTTGATGCAAAGCTTCAACTTCATTAGTTAAATATTGCACTAACAATTTCATTAATGCTTCTACTTCATCTTTTGGTCTTTTCCAATTTTCTGTAGAAAATGCATACAAAGTCATATATTCTACACCTAATCTATCAGCTTCTTTAAGGATTTTTCTTATAGTTTCTACACCAGCTTTGTGTCCCATCGATCTTGGAAGTTTTCTTTTCTTAGCCCATCTTCCATTTCCATCCATAATTATAGCTATATGTTTAGGAATTTTATTAAAATCAAGTTGAATTTCTTCATTAATTTCTTTATCCTTTTTAAATAGCTTAAGCATATTTAACTCTCCTCCATCATCACAAAGCAACCTTTGAAAAATATATTATGGAAAAAACCTGCTAAATAGCAGGTTTTAAATTGACATAATCTCTTTTTCCTTAGCTACTATTATTCCGTCTATTTCTTTAACGAATAAATCAGTCTTCTTTTGAACTCCATCTTCTGCCTTTTTAACTTCATCATCAGATATGTGTCCATCTTTCTTTAATGCTTTAATCTTTTCATTAGCATCTCTTCTTATAGATCTTATAGCTATTTTAGCATCTTCTCCTACAGCCTTAACATTTTTAACAAGTCTTTTTCTTGTTTCTTCTGTTAATTCTGGAACTAATAATCTTATTACTGATCCATCATTTGAAGGATTTATTCCTAAATCAGATTTTAATATAGCTTTTTCTATCTCCTTTAATAAAGGCTTCTCCCATGGAGTAATAACTAACATTCTTGGTTCTGGAGCAGAAATATTTGCTACTTGAGATAATTGACATTGGCTTCCATAGTAGTCAACGAAAATTCTATCAAGCATTGTTGGGTTTGCTCTCCCCGCTTTCATTGTGGATAAATCTGAAGTTAAAACTGAAACAGTTTTTTTCATCTTAGCTTCTGCAGTATTAATTATGTCTTTAATCATATTTTACCTCCTTATTACTTAGATACTATTGTACCTATCTTTTCACCTTTAATCGCTCTTTTTATATTACCTTCATCACTTATTCCAAATACTAATATTGGGATATTATTGTCCATACATAGAGTTGTTGCAGTTGTATCCATAACTTGTAACCCTTGTTCAATAACTTCCATATATGTAAGTTTATCATATTTTTTTGCATCTGCAAACTTATTTGGATCTTTATCGTATACACCATCAACATTTTTTGCTAATAGAATTACATCTGCTTCTATTTCTGCTGCTCTTAATGCTGCAGCTGTGTCAGTTGAAAAATATGGATTACCTGATCCTGCTCCAAATATTACAACTCTTCCTTTTTCTAAATGTCTCACTGCTCTTCTTCTTATAAAAGGTTCTGCAATTTCTTTCATTTCTATAGCTGTTTGTACTCTAGTTAAAACTCCAATTCCTTCTAAAGCATCTTGAAGTGCTAAAGCATTTATACATGTAGCTAACATTCCCATATGATCAGCGGTAGTTCTGTCCATTCCTTCACCAGTTCTACCTCTCCATATATTTCCTCCACCTACAACTAAACCAACTTCTACGCCCATATCTACTAAAGATTTGACTTCTCTAGCAATTCTTCCAACTGTTTCGAAATCAAATCCAAAACCATTTTCTCCTGATAAAGCTTCACCTGAAACCTTTAACATAACTCTTTTATAAGCACATTTCTCCATGGAAATACCTCCCGCAATCTGTATAATATAATTTCTAAAAAAAGAGAACACAAAAGTGTTCTCCTTGATATTACATACCCATAGTCTTAGCTACTTCTGCTGCGAAGTCTTCTTCAACCTTTTCGATACCTTCTCCTCTTTCGAATCTAGCGTATCTAGTGATAGCTATTGGAGAACCAACTTCTTTAGATTTTTCTTCTAAGAACTTAGCTATTGATTTATCTCCATCTTTAACCCATGCTTGATCTAAAAGACAAACTTCTTTATAGTACTTTTGAATTCTTCCCATAACCATTTTTTCAACGATATTTTCTGGTTTTCCTTCATTTAATGCTTGAACTCTGTAGATTTCTTTTTCTTTTTCTAAAGATTCGTTATCTACTTGTTCTCTGCTTAAGAATAGAGGATTTGCAGCCGCAACTTGCATACAAACTTCTCTAGCAACTTCTTCTAATATAGCGCTATCAGTGTCGCAAGAAACTTCTACCATAACACCAATTCTTCCGCCACCGTGTATGTAGCTAGCTATCGCACCATTTTCTATGTTAAATTTAACGAATCTTCTAACTGTCATGTTTTCACCTAATTTAGCGATTAAAGCTGTTAAAGCTTCTTGAACAGTAGTTTCTCCTTCAAATTTTTCAGCAACTAATTCTTCAACAGTTGTAGCTGAAGTGTTAGCAGCCATTTCTGCAACTTTAGTAGCAAAGCTAACAAATTCATCGTTAGCAGCAACGAAGTCAGTTTCACAGTTAACTTCTACCATACCAGCAGTTTTCTTATCAGCGCTTACGAAAGTCTTAACGATACCTTCAGCAGCAACTCTACCAGCTTTTTTAGCAGCAGCAGCTAATCCCTTTTCTCTTAAAAATTCAACAGCTTTTTCTATGTCACCTTCAGTTGCAACTAAAGCCTTTTTGCAGTCCATCATTCCTGCACCAGTCATTTCTCTTAATTCTTTAACTGATTTAGCAGTTATCATCCTAAATTCCTCCTTAACATTAAATGTAAACCATATTTTAGGCTAAAAGGTAAATGAAGTTTCCCTCACCTACCTTTTAAAATATTATTCAGCTAATTGTTCACCTTGTCTAGCTTCGATAATTCCATCAGCAAGTTTAGCAGTTATTAATTTAACAGCTCTTATTGCATCATCGTTACCTGGAATTACGTAATCTACTTCTTCAGGGTCACAGTTTGTATCAACTATAGCTACAACTGGGATTCCTAATATCTTAGCTTCAGATATAGCGTTCTTTTCTTTTCTTGGGTCTACTACGAACATAGCTCCAATATTGTTAACGTCTAAGTTTCTGATACCACCAAGGTTGTTTTCTAATTTTTCCATTTCACCTTTTAATTTGATAACTTCTTTCTTAGGTAAAACTTCGAAAGTTCCGTCTTCTTCCATTTTTTGTAACTTTTCTAATCTTGCTATTCTAGTCTTTATAGTCTTGAAGTTAGTTAACATACCACCTAACCATCTGTTGTTAACGTAGTGCATGTTTGATCTTATAGCTTCTTCTTGGATAGCTTCTTGAGCTTGTTTCTTAGTTCCTACGAAAAGGATATCTTTTCCTTCTGCAGATACTTCTCTGATGAAGTTATAAGCTTCTTCAACCTTTTTAACTGTTTTTTGAAGATCGATTATATATATTCCATTTCTTTCTGTGAATATATAAGGAGCCATCTTAGGGTTCCATCTTCTAGTTTGGTGTCCAAAGTGAACTCCAGCTTCTAATAATTGTTTCATTGATATAACTGACATTCTGTTACCTCCTGGTTTTTTCCTCCATAGTCTTCATTTTAATAAAGTTTCCTAAAAAGGCACCGACTTTATTTATTGGACTATGTGTGTATTTTGTTACCTAGGATAGTATAACACAAGCTATATATCCTAGCAATAAAAATTTTTCAACTTTTTTATCTTTATAAAATAATTCACTACGTTTATTATTATTACCTAAAACTTTTAAAAATAATTCTAAATAATTTAATAAAAAAAGCTGTGATTTTCACAGCTTTAACAATTATTTCATTTTTTTAAGTTCATGAATTAATTTTTCATTTAATATTTTTATATGAGTTCCCTTCATTCCTAAAGATCTTGACTCAATTACTCCTGCACTTTCAAATTTTCTTAACGCATTAACAATTACACTTCTAGTAATTCCTACTTTGTCAGCGATTTTTGAAGCAACTAATAACCCTTCATTTCCTTCTAACTCATTAAAAATATGTTCAATAGCTTCAAGTTCTGAATAAGATAAAGTTCCAATTGCCAGCTGAACTACAGCCTTCTTTCTTGCTTCTTCTTCTAATTCATCTTGTTTAGCTCTTAATATTTCCATTCCTACTACTGTAGCACTATATTCTGCTAAAACCAAATCTTCATCTGTAAATTCTTCACCAAATCTAGCTAAAAGTAGAGTTCCTAACTTTTCTCTATTTCCAATTATTGGAACAACAGTAGAAACTTTATCTTTCATTGGACATTGTCCTTCACCCTCAAAGACACATAATCCCTTATTTTTGATATTAGCTATAGTTTGTGATGCACTTAATAAGTCATCATTGTATATTCCAGGGAACATTTTATCATTAACTACATACTTTCTCATTATTTCACATTCGAAGTTTTCTAGAAATGTATGTCCCAAAATTTTTCCTTTTCTACTTATTATATAAACATTAGCACATAAAACTTCACTTAAAAGTGCACATATATCTTCAAATGCTACTGGTTCAGTTCCACCCTTTTGTAATATTCTATTTAGCTTTCTCGTTTTATCTAATAATGATGACATAAATATCATTCCCCTCATTTAACCTTTAATATTCAACATTTTCTAACCATTATAATTCTCATAGATATAATCATAGTATCATAAGCAATTAAAGATTTCAACATTTTTTACACTTTTTCGACATAGTTGAAATGAGGGTCTTTTTATTCTGTTTTTTCTTCTAACTTTTTAGTTTCATTGCATTCAGTATTAGAACACTGAGCGTATTTACCTTTTGTTTTACTAAACTTTAAGACCATGTATGATCCACATTTATCGCATTTTTCATTTAAAGGCTCATTCCAACTTACAAAGTCACAATTAGGATAATTAGAACATCCAAAGAATTTTTTACCCTTCTTACTCTTTCTAGCCAAAATTTTTCCTCCACATTTCGGACACGGTACATCTAATTCCTCTACTATAGGCTTAGCATTTTTACATTCTGGATAACCAGGACAAGCTAAGAAATCTCCATATCTTCCATGCTTTATAACCATCATTCTTCCACACTTATCACATGGAACATCACTTACTTTATCTTCAATTACTACTTTTGAAACTTCTTTTTCAGCTTTATCAATAGCAACTTTTAATGGTCCAAAGAATTCAGCTACTACTTTAGTCCAAGACTCACTGCCCTCTTCAATATTATCTAATTTATGTTCCATTTCAGCTGTAAAATCTACATCCACAATTTGCTTAAAATAATCTGAAAGTATATTATTAACAATAAACCCTAATTCAGTTGGTATTAAATTTTTCTTTTCTCTTACAATATATTCCCTACTTAAAAGAGTAGATATTGTTGGAACATAAGTACTTGGACGTCCTATTCCTTTCTCTTCTAACAATTTAACAAAAGAAGCTTCTGTATATCTTGCTGGTGGTTGAGTAAAGTGTTGATTTCCATCAACTGAATGAGAATCTAAAATCTCATTTTCCTCTAACGTAGGTAATAAAACATCACTTTCTTCATCTTCAGTAGTGTAATCATACACTTTCATAAACCCATCAAATTTCATCGTTGAACCAGTGGCTCTAAATTTATAATCACCATTAGTTATATCTATACTATTAGTATTTAATTCACAGCCTGCCATTTGACTTGCTACAAATCTTTGCCAAATTAGTGTATATAACTTATATTGTTCTGGAGTTAAATTATCTTTTGCAACTTCTGGTGTAATTTCAACATATGATGGTCTTATAGCTTCATGCGCATCTTGTATATTCTTTTTGCTTTTATAATTTCTTGGAGTAGCTGGTATATATTCATCTCCATAACTATTTGCTATAAAGTCACGTGCCTTTCCTTGAGCTTCTTCTGAAATTCTTACAGAGTCAGTTCTCATATAAGTAATCAAACCAACAGTTCCATATCCTTTAACTTCAACACCTTCATACAGCACCTGCGCTATAGACATCGTTCTTTTTGTTACGAAGTTTAGCTTTCTAGAAGCGTCTTGTTGTAAAGTACTAGTTGTAAATGGCGGTAAAGGATTTTTAGTTTTTTTACCTTTTTTAACAGCTGTAACTTTATATTTATCATTTGATAAGTCTTCAATTATTTTTTCAGCCTCATCTTTAGAATCTATCTCTATCTTTTTATCTTTATATCTTAACAATCTAATAGGAAATTTCTTTTTATCTTTTTTTAGTACTACATCTACTGTCCAATATTCCTTTGGTATAAATGCTTTTACTTCCTCTTCTCTATCACAAATAAGTTTTAAAGCTGCTGATTGCACTCTACCAGCACTTAGACCCCACTTAACATTTTTCCATAAAATAGGACTTATTTCATAACCAACTAATCTATCTAACACTCTTCTAGCTTGTTGAGCATCAACTAGATTTTGATCTATTGCTCTCGCTTCTTTTATAGAAGATTTTACTGCTGTTTTAGTTATTTCGTTAAATACTATTCTACAATTCTCTTCTGGAGATATCTTTAAAACATTTGCTAAATGCCATGAAATAGCTTCTCCTTCTCTATCGGGGTCGGTTGCAAGATATATTTTATCTGCTTTTTTAGCACTCTTCTTTAATTTATCTAACAAATCACCTTTTCCTCGTATTGTGATATACTTTGGCGTAAAGTTATCCTCTATATCAACACCTAATTTACTTTTAGGTAAATCTCTTACATGTCCCATTGAAGCTTCAACAATATAATTTTTCCCTAAATACTTTCCTATTGTTTTAGCTTTAGCAGGTGATTCCACTATAACAAGTTTTTGACCCATTTCACAAACTCCTATTTCATTTATTTCAGGAGTTCTTCACCCCCATTTATCATTAATTTATTCTCGCATAATAATTGCCTGGTAAGCAAATTAGTTCATTTCTATTTTGCATTTCAAATAATAACTCAAACAAAGCCACTCTGTCAATATTTACACATTCTATTATTTTATCTAAATGAATCGGTTCGCTACTTATCACATCACTCAAAAGTAATTTTATGGTATTTTTTTCTATATTTTTTCCATCTTTTTTAATCACATTAAGAAAACAATATAAATCATCTAATTCTACAAATACCTTTGCTCCATCTCTTATCAATAAATTACATCCTTTGCTATTGCTATTTAAAACCGGTCCTGGTACAGCCATAACATCTCTTCCATATTGTAATGCGTAATTTACAGTTATTAAAGAACCACTTTTAACTGTTGCTTCTACAACTATTACACCTTTGCTTAAAGCTGTAATAATCCTATTTCTCCTAGGAAAGTTATATGGCATTGGCTTTGTCATAGGTAAAAATTCAGATATCAACAGCCCATTTTTTTCTATTTCTTTGTAAACCATCTTATTTACTTTAGGATATACTATATCTATACCACAGCCTAAAACTCCAATTGTTTTTATTCCTCTATTTAGACACTCTTTATGTGCTATTGTATCAATTCCATAAGCTACACCACTAACAACTCCATAATCTATATTCCTTAGTTCTCCAACTATTTGCCTTGTTACAGCCTCTCCATAAGTTGTATTTTTACGTGATCCAACTATAGCAACCATATTATAATTTAATAAAGATAAGTTTCCTTTATAAAACAACACATAGGGTGGTTCATTAATTTCTTTTAAAGATTCTGGATATTGATCTGAATTTATTGTGACATAACTAATGTTATTTTTATTAATATATTGAAATAATTCAGTTCCCTGACTTAGCGAAGTCGATTTCAATTTTGTATATTCACTACCTTTATAAATATAGCAATTATCTATACTATCAATATTATTATAAATATTTTCTTCGTTATTATACTTTTTAATTAATTCTATTTTAGTTTCGTTAGAAATATTCGCCACTATAAACCATAATTCATACTCTCTCATTTAACTACTTCCCCTTTAAACTTTATATTATTTCACCAAAAGCATTCTTTCTATATTGCAAAGCTTCAATTATATGGTAATCAGCAATCTCATCACTACCTTCTAAATCAGCTATAGTTCTTGCAACTTTAATTATCTTTACATATCCTCTAAGAGTTATATTGTATTTATTATAATATTGTTCTAGTACTTTCTTTCCTTTAGAACTTATGTTACATATTCTAAATACATCTTTACCAACAATCTCTGAATTATAATTATAGGCTCTGTTAGATTAAATTGTTGATATTGTACTCAAAATAGGGTTGTACAAATTACAACCCTATCTAACTATAAACTCTGTTTAGATTCCCTAACAATATTTCTATTGCAAAGGTCTA